>JAHDCB010000078.1 GCA_020630035.1 Gammaproteobacteria bacterium | reverse complement strand
CATAGAAGTATTTGCTGGCAATACCGAGATGAGTGGTTCTGCAACAAGCGTATATAGTGGGTTGGCAAATGGGAACAATCCGAGCGTCAATACGCAGATCAGGAGAACGATCCGTAATAATCGCTGCCGTAATTCTATCAGGTGGCCGACAAACGATGCACCGAATATGCCGTCATTTGCTGGCATTATGGTTTGATGCTGGTGCTATGCTTGATTGTGTCAATCGTATCTTTTGTGGTTTCTATAGTATCTTTGACTGTCTCAGTAATGTTTTGCCCGCCGGATGGTCGCGGTTGATGCATCATTTGTCGGATATCTTCAGCTTGAATGTCTCGTTCAATATCCTGCTGTACTGAGCCGATAAAGCGCTTTATCCGTTGTATCCAACTGATGACTGTGCGTACCAGGTATGGCATGCGTTCTGGTCCAACGACAAGCAGGGCAATCACAGCGACAGTAATGAGTTCAAACAGGCCAATGTCCAGCATAGCCAGATTCAGTTATAAATCAACATTGTTCTGAGGTTACACGGTTTTTTTTTCTGTTGTTTCAGAAAATGTTTGTGTGTTCTCAGTCGAATGTTGGTCTTCAATAACTTCGGTTTTTGTATTTTCTTCAGAGTCACTCATGGCTTGCTTAAAGCCTTTCAGGGCATTACCCAGGTCACTGCCAAGGTGACGCAACCGTTTGCTACCAAATAACAGCAGTACGATGCCCAGGATGATAATAAGCTGCCAGATCCCAATACCACTTGCGCCCATCGTTATATTCTCCTGTTATGTTTTTCGGGCTGCCTTTTCAATGAGTCCGGATTGTCCGCAGCGGCTGGCTAATTCTGTCAATACCTGATCTGGGTGTAGTCCTTGTTGTGCCAGAAATACCAGGTTATGGAACCAAAGGTCAGCAGTTTCGTGAATAATCTGGTCAGCTTGCTCGTTTTTACCGGCGATGACTACTTCGGTTGCTTCTTCACCGATTTTTTGTAGTATTGCATCTGGTCCCTGTGCATACAAAGCAGCAACATATGAGACGGTCGGGTCTGTCTGTTTACGAGCTTCTAGTATATCAGCAAGTTGTGTCAGAATCTGGTTCATAGCCGTACCGGAATGCCTTGATCTGCCAGGAATTGTTTCGCCTGCGCGATGTGGTAGGTGCCGAAATGGAATATCGAAGCGGCAAGTACTGCATCAGCACCACCTTGTTGGATGCCGTCAGCCAGATGTTGTAAGTTGCCTACACCGCCAGATGCAATGACTGGGATGGATACCGCTGTCGTGATACGTTGGGTTAACTGGTTGTCAAACCCCGCCTTAGTACCATCCTGATCCATACTGGTAAGCAGGATTTCTCCAGCACCATAAGTGGCCATGCGGTCAGCCCATTCAATGGCATCTATTCCGGTAGCTTTACGCCCGCCATGGGTGAAGATTTCCCAATGCTTGTCAACTTGTTTGGCATCTATAGCAACCACGATGCATTGTGAGCCGAATCGTTCAGCGGCTTGTTGTACCAGGGTAGGTTTGAAGATAGCCGCAGTATTGATTGCAACCTTGTCAGCACCGGCATTCAGCATCCGCCGGATATCTTCCAGACTGCGGATACCACCACCGACTGTGAGAGGGATGAAGACCTCAGCTGCGACCTTTTCTATTACAGGTACCAGTGTTTCGCGTTGGTCGGAGCTGGCGGTGATATCCAGAAAGGTGATTTCGTCCGCGCCTTCTGTATTGTAGCGCCGAGCTATTTCAACTGGATCCCCTGCATCGCGGATATCAATAAATTTGACGCCTTTGACCACCCGACCCTGATCAACGTCCAAGCAGGGTATGATTCGCTTTGCCAGCATCAGGGCGTGAGGTCGCACTGATCAGCAAGGCGTTGTCCTGCTGTAAAGTCTAGTGTACCTTCGTAGATGGCGCGTCCGGTGATGGCACCCATGATTTGATTGTCTGGTGCGCACAGTTCCTGGATATCGCCTAGGTTGGTGATGCCGCCGGAAGCAATGACGGGTGTCTTTATGGCTTGGGCTAAGGCAGCGGTTGCTGCGGCATTTACACCTTGTAGCATACCATCCCGCCCGATGTCGGTATAGATAATAGCACTAACACCCATGTCGGTAAATTGTTGTGCTAGTTCGTGAACGGTATAGGGAGTGGTTTCTGCCCAGCCGTTGATCGCGACTTGCCCGGCCTTCGCATCTAATCCGACAATGATTTGTCCCGGAAAGGCACGACAGGCGCGCGCTACAAAAGCGGGTTCTTGTACGGCGCGTGTTCCCAGGATGCAGTATTGGATACCGAGGTTGAGATACGCTTCTATCGTTTGTTCGTTACGAATACCACCACCCAACTGGATGGGTAATTGTGGGTGGGCAGAGCAAATGTCGGTGATAATGGTTCGGTTAACTGGTTCTCCAGCAAAGGCACCATTGAGGTCGACCAAGTGCAGGCGACGCGCACCAGCGTCCACCCAGCGATTTGCCATTGCAACCGGGTCATCCGAAAACCGGGTGTCGTCTTCCATCCGCCCCTGGCGTAATCGGACGCATTGCCTATCTTTCAGATCAATCGCCGGTATCAGTAGCATCGTGGTTCGGCCTGATTAATGCGTGGGTTGCCAGGAAACAAAATTGCGTAGTAGCTGTAATCCGGTATCTGCGCTTTTTTCTGGATGAAACTGACAGGCGAACAGGGTGCTGGTGGCAATTGCAGCTGTAAATGTCAGGCTGTATTCGGTTGTGGCACTGATTAAGGCAGGGTCGTTTGGTTGTGTGTAGTAGCTATGGACGAAATAAAATCGGCTGCCTGTTTTAATACCCGCCCATAACGGGTGATCTTGCACGATATTAACCTGATTCCAGCCCATATGGGGGATTTTTACATCAGGTGTGGTCGGCTCGAACCGTTTAACCTGACCTGAATGCAGGTTCAGTAGAGGCGTCCCGCAGTTTTCCGCTGAATGGGTCAGTAGTACCTGCAATCCCATACAGATGCCTAAAAAAGGCTTTTCCGTGGCTGTTTGCCGAATAATAGCGGACAACTGATGTTGTGCTATTGCGCCCATACATTCACGTGCTGCACCTTGACCTGGAAATACAATACGGTCTGCAGAACTGATTTGGTGGGGTTTTGCTGTGACGATTACCCGGGCATTCGGGGCCGCATATTGTAGAGCATTTTTTACAGAACGCAAGTTCCCCATGCCATAATCAATGATGGCGATCGTCTGGCTCACAGACAACCCTTGGTTGAGGGGATTTGTCCCGCCTGCCTGGGGTCGGTTGCTATGGCAAGGCGCAGTGCTCTGCCAAATGCCTTGAAGATGGTTTCGGCCTGGTGGTGTGCATTCGTTCCGCGCAGGTTATCAATATGCAGCGTGATTTGTGCATGGTTGACCAGGCCCTGAAAGAATTCGTGGAACAGGTCAACATCAAAGTTGCCAATCTGACTACGTACGAATTCAACCTGCATGCAGAGCCCTGGGCGACCAGATAGATCCAGTGCTACGCGTGATAAGGCTTCGTCTAATGGCACATACGCATGACCATAACGCTGGATGCCTTGTTTGTTGCCGATGGCTTGGGCGATGGCCTGACCGAGGGTGATGCCAATATCTTCCACCGTGTGGTGCGCATCTATATGCAGATCACCTCTTGCCTGGATAGTCAGGTCAATCAGTCCGTGGCGGGCGATCTGGTCCAGCATGTGCTCCAGGAACGGCAGGCCTGTATCAAACTGAGCTTGGCCACAACCATCCAGATTGATTTCGACCTGAATCTGTGTTTCTGAGGTATTGCGTTCTATTTGAGCAGTACGCGCCAAGAGTGATTCCTTAAGTATGGTGGCGGTTTATAAATGCCGTACGGCATCTTGGCTTTGATGTAAGATGCGCAGGATAATCAGTTCTTCAGGTTTTGTCAGGTAATAGATCGCGTGGCTGAATATGATGATGCGTCTGAGGTCTTGTTTGATGAAATTCAGGTTTTTACTGAGTTTTGGGTTATCCCGAATCTGATAAATGCGTTGCTCAATCTGTCGTATATATTGCCTCGCTTTTTGTCGTCCGAATTTCTGATATGAATAAATGTAGATGTTTTCTATATCCTGGCGTGCATGATCACTGATTGTCAGCTTCATGCTGCCAGTTTTTTCTCGGCTCGATGTATGATGTCTTGCATGCAGAAAGGGTGTAAATTGCTGGCCTCTGCTGTCTCTAACATGTCTTTGAATTTTGCCAGGGTATTGTCTGATGCTTCCTGATCGTATGTTGTTTTGCTGTTTTCAGAGGTGAGTGCGTCCATAGAGAACCCCTCGTTATGACGTGTGAAACAAGGTCGTGATATGTTGTTGAATTGATACAGCAGCGTCGCGGGGTGTGTTGAAGCCGTGGTGGTCTTTGATCGGTCTGCCGACGACGATATAGTCAGCACCGTTGTGGAATGCTTGTTCGACGTTCACGGTCCTTTTCTGATCATCGGTATTTTGTATCGGGCGGATGCCGGGTGTTACGATGAGAAGCTGCTCGCCCAGTTGTTGCCTGAGGTCAGATGCTTCCAGGCCGGATGAAACGACGCCGTCGCAACCCAGTTGCAGCGCGCGCCGGGCGCGCGACAATACGATTTGTTTGACATCTGCCTGGAACCCCAGGTCGTCTAAGTCACCCTGGTCCAGGCTGGTCAGAACGGTGACCGCCAGAATATTGAGGTGTCGTTTGGCGCGGCATGCTGCGGTCAGCAGGCTATCTGCAGCATGTACTGTAGCAAAGGTGACGCCTTCGTGTTGTGCTAATTGCCGTACTGCTGATTCAACTGTTTGTGGCACATCGTAAAACTTGAGATCAGCAAAGACCTTTTTGCCGCGTTGATTGAGCCATTCGATTAGCTCAAAATAGCCGCCTGCCATGAATAGCTCAAGCCCGAGCTTGTAAAAATTAACGCTGTCACCCAGTGACTCTACCATGTGCTTGGCTTCATCTACACTAGGTACATCCAACGCAAAGATGAGCCGTTCGTGTGCGGGTATCGCTTTGGAGGAAAGTGAGCGGGTCTTAATTTCTGACATCAGTTCAGCATCTCAGGGAGCTTGTACCATACACCGTTTGTGTTCGATATGGTAGCTGAATTCGTCCCGGAAGTGTTGTACAAAACTAGCGACGGGTAAGGCAGCTGCGTCTCCTAAGGCGCAGATGGTGCGCCCCATAATTTTTTTAGCGACATCGTCTAACAGATCCAGGTCTTCTGGTTTTCCCTGGCCGTGTTCGATGCGGTGCACGACGCGGTGCATCCAGCCGGTGCCTTCACGGCAAGGGGTGCATTGCCCGCAGGATTCTTCGTAATAGAAGTAGGAGATACGGTCTAAGACCTTCACCATGCAATTGGTGTCGTCCATCACGATTACGGCACCGGAGCCGAGCATGGAGCCGGCATTGGCGATGCTCTCATAGTCCATGTTCAGGTCCAGCATGGTGGCTCCGGGCAATACGGGTGCAGATGAGCCACCCGGAATCACCGCCTTTAGTGGACGTCCGTCACGCACACCGCCAGCCATTTCCAGCAGTTCGGCAAACGGTGTGCCAAGTGGAACTTCAAAGTTTCCTGGCTTGTTGACGTTGCCTGAGACTGAAAATAACTTTGGGCCACCGCTTTTTTCGACGCCGATTTCCCGAAACCAGTCCGCGCCCTGACGCACAATGTCCGGGACTGAGGCGAGGGTCTCGGTATTGTTGATGACGGTCGGGCGACCATATAGCCCGAATACGGCTGGAAAAGGTGGTTTGAAGCGTGGCTGCCCTTTTTTACCTTCCAGCGATTCCAGCAGAGCGGTTTCTTCGCCACAGATGTAAGCACCGGCACCCAAATGGGTATGTAGCTCGTAGCTGAAATCAGAATCCAGTAGGTTCTGCCCGAGATAACCGGCCTGTCGGGCTTCTGCCAGAGCCGCTTCAAAGCGTTCGTAAGGTTCCCGGAATTCTCCCCGAATATAGTTATAACCCACAGCTGCACCGATTGCGTAGCCAGCAATGACCATACCTTCAATTAAGGCATGGGGGTTGTAGCGTAATATATCACGGTCTTTACAGGTGCCTGGTTCGCCTTCATCTGAGTTGCAGACGATATATTTTTCGCCGGGGGCGGTGCGATTGATAAAGCTCCATTTCAGTCCGGTGGGGAAGCCAGCGCCGCCTCGCCCGCGTAATCCGGATTGTTTCACCCAGTCGATAATCTGATCTTGCGGTGTTTGTTCACGTAGTATCTGCTCCAGTGCCTGATAACCGCCTGCAGCACGGTAGCTATCTAAGGTCCAGGGTTTTGACTGGTCCAGGGTGCGGAAGCAAACTTCATTTGCCATCGGTGGCCTCCAGGTTGTCCAGGATCTGGTCAACCCGTTGCGGGGTCAGGTTTTCGTAGTAGGTGTCGCCAATCTGCATCATCGGGGCACCACAACAGGCACCAAGACATTCGACTTCCTTCAGACTGAACTGGCCATTGTCAGTGACTTCGCCAAAGCTGATATTCAACCGTTGTTGCAGGTGCTGGTAGATAGTATCTGAGCCGTTCAGCATGCAGGATATGTTGGTGCACAGGCAGATCTTGTGTTTACCGACCGGTTTATGCTCGTACATGGCATAAAAGCTGCCGACTTCGTAGACCGCAATCGGTGGCATATCCAGATAATCTGCCACCTTGTCCATCAGCTCGTTGGTCAGATGTCCGCCGTTGTCTTCCTGCACAATCATCAGTGCGGCCATGCAAGCAGATTGTTTCCATTCAGCCGGATATTTTGCGACCCAGTGGTCAATTTCGACCCGGATGTCCGGGTTGAACAGGCTGGCCTTATCCGGATGTGGCACCGGGGTTTGCATGGGAGTATTGCGCAAACTCATGAATTCTGGGCTCTTACTGAATTAACGGTCAATTTCGCCAAACACAACGTCCATGGTGCCGATGATGGCGACCACATCCGATAACATGTGCCCTCGTGCCATTTCATCCATCGCGGCCAGGTGGGCAAAGCCGGGTGCACGCACCTTGACACGGTACGGCTTATTCGCACCATCTGAGATCAGATAGACGCCGAACTCACCCTTGGGTGCTTCTACGGCTGCGTAGGCTTCACCTGGCGGTGGGCAGAAGCCTTCGGTAAACAGTTTGAAGTGATGGATCAGGGCCTCCATGTCAGCTTTCATGGTTGCTCGTTTCGGCGGAGTGATTTTATGGTCTTCAACCATCACCGGGCCTGGGTTAGCGCGTAACCATTGAATGCATTGCTGAATGATGCGCGTGGATTCGCGTAGTTCATGTACACGTACCAGGTAGCGATCATAACAGTCGCCCTGAGTGCCGATCGGGATGTCAAAATCGACATCTGCATAGGCAGCATAGGGCTGCTTTTTACGCAAATCCCAGGCGATGCCGGAGCCGCGCAGCATCGGGCCGCTGAAACTGAGCTGTTGCGCCCGTTCCGGGCTGACCACACCGATTCCGACAGTCCGCTGTTTCCAGATACGGTTGTCGGTCAGCAGGGTTTCATATTCGTCCACCAGCTTCGGGAAGCGGTTGGCAAAGTCTTCGATAAAATCCAGTAACGAGCCTTGTCGTGCAGCATTACGCTGTTTTGCTTCCTGTTCGCTGCAGAAACGGCCAGCCTGAAACTGCGGCATCTGTTCCGGCAGGTCTCGATACACGCCACCGGGGCGATAATAGGTTGCAT
>JAHDCB010000077.1 GCA_020630035.1 Gammaproteobacteria bacterium | reverse complement strand
CGTAAACCAGCTCTCACCCCCTCAAGTGGTACGAAAATACTTGACCACTACAAAGGCAACCGAATTAGAACAAGGAGACTATGCGCTCATTAGTGAAGTCGTGGTCCCTGGATTTGATTATGCTGATATGACCTTGGCGACAGAACAAGACCTGAAGCCGATATTATCATCAGCTGACTGGCAGCAGATTCAACATCTTATGCCAATCTCGTCCACGGTTTGATTTTGCTTCTAATGACTTGGTCGTGATGGTACACCCAACAGAGCATATCCCTGAATAGATGAACCTGTATACAGATAAACCGCGTCTTGCCATTATTGGTGCGGGTCTTAGCGGATTGCTCCTGGCCCGACAATTGTCAGCTGATGCACATTGCGAGCTGTTTGAAAAATCACGCGGCTTGGGTGGTCGTCTGGCCACGCGCTATGCAGATGAGTATCAGTTTGATCATGGTGCGCCTGGCTTTGTTGCGACCAGCGCAGCATTTCAGGCATTTGTGCAGACACTGGAGCAAGCTGGTGTTGTGGCACCCTGGTGGGTCACCCAGGCACAGTTGCAGCCAGGTAAGACACCAGTGATCCAGGAACATCCTGCATGCCACTATGTTGGTGTTCCCAGGATGAATCAGATTGGCAAATACCTGGCACAGGAACTAGTGGTCCGACGGCAGACACGGATTACCCGGCTACAAGGCAAACCGCATGCCTGGTGGCTACAGGATGATGAAGGTCATCAGTATGGCCCGTATCATTGGGTAATCAGCACGGCACCAGCTGCACAGACCGCAGCATTGTTGTCATCCCACGGGCTGCCAGCAGTGCAGACAGTCCCTATGTTGGGTTGTTATGTCCTGATGCTGGGCCTTAGTCAACCTTTGTCTTTACCCTGGCAGGTTGCTACAGCGACTGACTCAGCGGTTAGCCGAATCATTCTGAATCATACAAAACCTGGTCGCCCGTCAGGCTATTCGATAGTGGTGCACTCGACCAGCGCATGGGCTGCTGAGCATGCTACAGCTGACCAGGGTTGGGTACAGACGCAATTGTTGCAATCAACCAGGCAACTACTTGGTCAGGACTTGGGTGAGGTGGCACATTGTGCGTTACACCTGTGGCGGTATGCGACTTGTGCTACAGACACCAGTACAACACAGTGTCATATTAACGCTGATATCGGATTGGCAGCCTGTGGTGACTGGTGTGGAGCAGGCACAGTAGAAGCTGCGTATCACAGTGCCTGTAATATGGCAGATACGATACGCGATCAGTTGGCACAAGAATAGGCACAAGGCTGGCTTGCTGGCTTACCAGGATTTCGTCTGCATATAATGCGGTAATCCACCTTATCGTGCGATAGCATATTTCATGGGGATCATGCATGGCCGGTTCCGCATCAGTACATACCGATGACAGCCTGCTGAGTCGCACCGACCAGTGGTTGTATTGGCTTGAGTCGGGCCTGACATTGTGTAGTGGTCTGGCTATTTTCAGTCTGATGGTATTTGCTGTGATTTCTGTTGTGGGTCGGGTCTTTTTTGATCAGCCACTGCCTGGCTATGTGGACTGGATTGAACAAGTGATGCCGTTGATTGCTATGATGGGTATTGCATATACCCAGCGTGATGGTGGTCATATTCGTATGGATCTGCTGATCGGTCGTCTGCACGGGCGGATGTTGTGGCTGTTTGAATGTCTCACCAGCGTCGCGATTTTGTTGTTGGTGGTGTTGCTGGTCTGGGGCTCGTGGGCTCATTTTGCACGTAGCTTTGACTGGCAGGCGCCGCTCTGGAGCCGGGATAGTTCGATTGATATCGGTCTGCCCTTGTGGCCGGCAAAACTACTGATTCCTGTTGCATTATCCAGCCTGGGACTACGGGTGTTGTTACAGGTTTGCGGCTTTTCTAAGGCCCTGGTGTGTAATGAGCAGGCTCCGGTTGGTGTGCCTCTGGTAGTAGATATTGCGGCTCAGGCTCAAGCAGAGGCCAGGTTCACCGCACCACTGGAGCAGAAAAACAGGGGCGGTCATGACACCGGTTGAGATCGGTCTTTGGGTCTCTGCTGGCTTGCTGCTATTGGTAGTGATGGGCATGCGGGTCGCATTTGCTGCTGCCCTGGCTGGCCTGGTCGGGTTGGTGTGGATCTTCTGGGCAAAGAAAGACCTGGATCCTGCTGCCTTTGTCTGGGCACTGACCGTAGCCAGTAAAATTGCTGGCCAGGTGCCACATTCGAAGATTTCGTCTCAGGCTCTGTCGTTAATCCCTACCTTTATTCTGATCGGTTATCTGGCTTATCACGCCGGTTTAACCCGGTTTTTATTTGAGGCAGCTAAGCGTTGGGTTGGCTGGTTGCCGGGTGGCATGGCGGTGGCAACAGTCTTTTCAACTGCCGGGTTCGCGGCCGTGTCGGGTGCGTCGGTCGCGACTTCAGCCGTATTTGCGCGTATTGCGATCCCGGAAATGTTGCGCACTGGCTATAGCAAAACGTTTGCTGCTGGTGTGGTTGCTGCCGGTGGCACCCTGGCGTCGCTGATTCCCCCGTCAGCGATTCTGGTGGTCTATGCAATTATTGTCGAGCAGGATGTGGGCAAGTTGTTGCTGGCAGGGTTTGTCCCCGGTGCCTTTTCTGCTCTGGTATATGCTGTATTGATCATTGCCCTGGCGATTCTGCGGCCTGATATCGGACCACGAGTAGCCGGTTATTGCTGGCGTGAACGTTGGCAGTCTTTGCCACCGGCCCTCCCGATTGTGGCGGTGGTGACGATTATTCTTCTGTTTGTGTACAACCCCTTCGGTGATGCCTGGGGTACCCCGACAGAGGGTGGTGCAATCGGTGCCTTTGTCGTGTTTTGTCTGGCGCTATGTCATGGTATGCGGCTTCAGCAGTTATCTCAGGCCTTGCTGGAATCGGCCAGATTAGCGGTGATGATTTTCACTATTATCTGGGGAGTATTGATTTATGTGCGGTTTCTGGGCTTTGCTGATCTGCCGGGTGCATTTTCTGACTGGATCACATCGTTAGATCAGAGCCCCATACTGACGCTGGTGCTGATTCTGCTGGCGTATGCCGTGCTGGGGATGTTTATGGATGCGATTGGCATGTTATTGCTGACCTTGCCGGTGGTCTATCCTGCGATCATGGCCTTAAATGGTGGCGAAGCCGTTGCAGCGGCAGATAGTGCGTTTGGCATGTCTGGTCCGATGTGTGCGGTCTGGTTTGGTATTCTGGTGGTGAAGATGGCTGAGTTCTGTTTAATCACGCCGCCTATCGGGCTGAATTGTTTTGTGGTAGCCGGGGTCAGGGATGACTTGTCAGTGCAGGACGTATTCAAAGGCGTGACCCCGTTTTTTATTGCGGATGCCATCACAATTGTATTGTTAATCGCCTTTCCGGTTATTGTGTTGTGGTTGCCGCGCCTCGCTTACGGGGTATAACCCAGCTGGGCCAGACTGTTTTCGTCATCTGACCAGCTTTTTCTGACCTTAATCCAGACTTGCAGATGCACCCGGGTGGCAAAAAACCGACACATTTGCTGGCGAGCGGCACTGGCTGTTGCCTTCAGAGCCAGGCCTTGCTTACCGAGTAATATCGCCCGCTGGCTGTCGCGTTCAATCCAGATGATCGCATGGATCCGATACCGGTCTGGCTCGGCGACAAACTGTTCTATTGCCACACTGGTGGCATATGGCAGTTCTTGGTGATAGCGCCGGGTGATTTGCTCACGTAATAGTTCTGCCGCGAAAAAACGTTCGGGCCGGTCAGTGATTTGTTCTGGTGGAAACAGTGGTGTGTTATGCGGTAGTTGTTGTTCAATGGTTGTTGCCAGGGCATCAACCTGTTTGCCAGTGCGGGCTGAAACTGGCACGATTGCCGTGAAGGTATGCTTGGTGGCCAGTTGTTGCAAATAGGGTAATAAAACCGTTTTATCAGGTACCCGGTCTATTTTATTGACAACAACCACACAAGGCCGCTGGTTTTCACGGATGTTGTTCAACACCAGCTCATCTTCATCCCGCCACTGACCTGCCTGGCAGACCAGCACGACCAGATCAACATCATGCAATGCAGTCCGGGCGGTCTGGTTCAGGTAATGGCTGAGTGCCTTGCCTCGACTGCGGTGGATACCTGGTGTGTCGAGATAGACCACTTGTGCCTGCTCGGTGTTGTGGATGCCGAGGATCCGGTGCCGGGTAGTTTGTGGTTTGTGTGATGTAATGGCCAGTTTTTGCCCGGTCAGACGATTCAGCAAGGTGGACTTACCCACGTTCGGACGCCCGACCAGCGCAACATAGCCACTACGATATGCGGTTGTCATGTGTGTTGTATCTGACTCAGTGCCGCCGCTGCTGCTGCTTGCTCCGCCTTGCGGCGGTTACTACCGTGGCCGGTGGTATACAGATCATGTTGTGGAATCTGGCAACTGACTGTGAAGGTTTGCTGATGCTGATTGCCTCGGGTTTGTTGTATCTGATAGATCGGCAGTGGCTGACTCTGAGCCTGCAAATGTTCCTGTAATCTGGTTTTCGGATCCTTCGCCTGTAATGCAGTCACCGGATTACGTAATGCGTCTGCCAGTAAGCGTCGGATCAGGTCACGTGCTGCATCCAGGCCGCCGTCCAGATACACTGCGGCGATAATCGCTTCGACTGCATCCGACAGGATAGAGGTGCGTTCAGCACCGCCACTGTGGCGTTCGCCCTGACCGAGCCTGAGGACAGGGCCCAGCATCAGTTGGCGGCCAATGTCTGCCAGAGTCTCGCCCTTGACCAGGTGCGATCGCATTCGGGTCAGTTGACCTTCACGAGTCTGGTGCAGTTGCTGATACAGGTGGTCAGCAATGATAAATCCGAGCACGGCATCGCCAAGAAATTCGAGACGTTCGTTGTGTACGCTATCGGCACTACGGTGGGTGAGTGCTTGTTGCAGATAGTCCGGGTTGCGGAACTGATAACCCAGCTTATTCTGCAATTGGTGTAGAGGGTCGTTCCCGCTCATCAATGGATGATGTGCCCGATGCGCTGCCAGTCAATCAGCCCGGGTTTTTCCCAGTCCCAGTTCAACCAGACCAGGAAGGCCTGTCCGACCAGGTTTTGTTCTGGCACCAGTCCCCAGCAACGGCCATCGTTGCTATCATCACGATTATCACCCATCACCAGATAGTGCCCCTCGGGTACGGTGATGGTCCGGTTATGCATATAGGTGCAGCCTGGGTTGAAGTCTGGTGCGCGTGGATTGACCAGAATGTCGTGAGTAACCTGGTTTGGCAATTGTTCCTCGCCGTGCCAGTAACCTTGTGCCCGTAAACCGCTGCCAGTGGCCTGATAACGCCCGAGTGGCGTCAGCTCGACAGGCTCGTCGTTGATGATCACGGTTTTGTCGATATAACGTACTGTATCACCCGGCACACCAATCACCCGCTTGATATAGTCCAGGCGCTCGTTTTTCGGCCAGCGAAATACGATCACATCGCCGCGTTCCGGTTCGCTGACGTCCAGCAATTTGGTTTTAGTGACCGGCAGGCGCAGCCCATAGATAAATTTATTGACCAGGATAAAATCACCGATCAACAGGCTGGGCATCATCGAACCGGATGGAATCCGGAATGGTTCAACCGCAAAGCTGCGTACCAGCAGGACAATCAGAAATACCGGCAGAAAAGAACGTGCATTGGCGACCAGATAAGGTGCAGTCTGCGGCGTGGCTGATTTGCCGCGCACCAGCCGGTATGGCAACCAGACCAGGGCACTGAGCAGGGTACCGACTACCAGGGCATGTTCAATACCAAAGGTCAGAATCAGCCAGATCAACAGGGCAAAAAAGGTGAACAGTAGCAGGCGTTGCATACAGATGAGTTAGAGTATGGGTTAGTTGCGCGTCTGACGTTGCCGGTGGCGGCGCAGGCGATACAAGGCAGTGACTGGTCCGGACAGGCCGTATACCAGGAACAGGGTAAACAGAATGGGCGCAGGCCGGGTCAGCAGTACAGCAAGGCCAAGCATGATGATCACAGCGCTGATAAACGGCACCTTGTCCTTGAAGTCGATCTCTTTGAAACTGTAATAACGGATGTTACTGACCATCAACAGACCGACCAGCACAGTCAGGCTGGCGATCAGCCAGTCCAGTGCAGCACCGGGATAACCGCCGTCATGGATAATCCAGACGGTGGATGCCAGAATCGCGGCCGCAGAAGGGCTGGGCAGGCCGGTAAAATATTTTTTATCGCCGGTCTGAACTGTATTAAAACGTGCTAGGCGTAATGCTGTGGTTGCGGTATAAATAAAGGCGACAAACCAGCCAAGTTTGCCCATTTCAGCGAATGCCCACTGATGAACCAGCAGGGCAGGTGCCAGGCCGAATGCGATCAGGTCGGATAAACTGTCATATTCGGCACCGAATGCAGTCTGAGTCTGGGTCAGGCGCGCTACACGTCCGTCCAGACCATCCAGCACGAGAGCAATAAAGATGGCGATGACTGCCTGATCAAAGTTGCCTTCAATGGCAGCTAATGCAGCATAGAACCCGGCAAACAGAGCCGAGGTGGTGAATAGATTCGGTAACAGATAGATACCGCGTTTCTGTTTGCGGGTATGGTTCGCCTGCGGCATGATCAGTTTTTATCTTTATCGACGATCTTCTGAATCCAGGGCATCATCGCACGTAATTGTGCACCGACCTGTTCTATCGGGTGAGCAGCATTGTTACGTCGGTGTGCCGTCATTTCCGGATAATTGGTCTGTCCTTCCAGAATAAAGCGTTTGGCATATTCTCCGGTCTGAATGCGTTGCAGTGCATCCCGCATCGCCTGGCGCGATTCAGCATTGATCACCTGAGGCCCGGTAACATATTCACCATATTCTGCATTATTGGAGATCGAATAGTTCATGTTGGCGATGCCGCCTTCATACATCAGGTCGACAATCAGCTTCAACTCATGCAGGCACTCAAAATAGGCCATTTCGGGGGCATAACCCGCTTCGGTCAAGGTCTCAAACCCGGCCTTGACCAGTTCTACAGCACCACCACACAGCACCGCCTGCTCACCGAACAAGTCGGTTTCGGTTTCTTCTTTGAAGGTGGTTTCAATAATACCGGTGCGTCCGCCGCCAATCGCTGCGGCATAAGATAACGCAGTCTGTCTGGCTTCTCCAGAGGCATCTTGGGCGATCGCGATCAGATCCGGAATACCACCACCCTTGGTATATTCATTACGTACTGTATGGCCAGGTGCCTTCGGTGCAATCATAATCACGTCCAGATCAGCACGTGGCACTATCTGGTTGTAATGAATCGCGAAGCCATGAGCAAATGCGAGCGTGGCACCCGATTTCAGATTGGGTTCGATTTCATCACGGTACAGTTGTGCCTGAAATTCGTCTGGTGTCAATATCATCACCAGATCAGCATCTGCCACAGCTGCCGTAACGCTTTTTACGGTGAGGCCGGCCGCCTCGGCCTTGGCCGCTGAACCAGAACCTGCCCGCAGACCAACACACACGGCGACCCCTGAATCATGCAGATTATTCGCATGGGCGTGGCCTTGTGAACCATAACCTAAGATGGCGACTTTACGGTTTCTGATCAGGCTCAGGTCACAATCCTGATCATAATAAACATTCACTGCCATAATGTATTGTCCTGTGTCGGTACGGGGTGTGATTCAAATTTATGTGGCGTAATAGCTGGGGCACATAAAATTCGTTTCGGCGTTACCCGTCAGGG
>JAHDCB010000076.1 GCA_020630035.1 Gammaproteobacteria bacterium | reverse complement strand
GCGTAAACCAGCTCTCACCCCCTCAAGTGGTACGAAAATACTTGACCACTACACCGCAGCAAGCTGCGGGGAATCCTTAGATTGAGAACGTCCCCTAACCGGGTGGCCAGTGCAGACTACGCCCGCCGAGCAGGTGCAGGTGCAGGTGATACACACTCTGGCCGCCAGCGACGTTACAATTGAGGACAGTGCGATAGCCGTCTTCAGCAATACCTTCCTGTGCAGCAATCTGACGCGCACCTCGAAATAGGTGGCTCATAATAACATCTGTTTCTGTTGTCAGATCATTCAGGGTGGCGATATGCATCCGGGGAATGAATAAACAGTGTACCGGAGCCTGCGGATGCAGATCACGAAAACCGATCACCTGTTCATCCTGATAGATGAGTTCAGTGGGTAAGGTGCCTGCCGCAATACGGCAGAATAGACAGTTTTCCATAATTGTTCCTACGATAAAAACCTCAGGAGATTTCCGATGCGTTTACATTCTGTCATGATCTGTAGCCTGTTTCTGGCAGGCACCAGCTGGAGCAGCCTGTCTGTTGCGGCGCAACCGCTGGTATATCAACCGCCGGCTAAGGCTGCGGCTGCAGATAACTTGCGTCGTATCGGTGGTGCGAAGGGCCAGGCTTCACGTGGGTTATCACGCGGCGACGGTGCGGGGAGGACGGCCTTCAATCTGAATCTGGTACATTCACTGACACGGGGCACCGGGCACCAACCGAAAGTGAAAGCCAAAATTAAGGTGCCGGATTATGTCGTGCCGATTGCACCGACGCATACAGGCTTATCCAGCGTACCGGAACCGACCCTGTATATATACTTTTCTTCTGCCTGGCCGCAGCCGGTGCGACTGACGCTGACCGCAGAAGGTGAATGGTCGCAATTGCTGCGGACTGAGATATCGGGGCCGGAAAAGCCAGGGTGGCTGGCGATAAAACTGGCGGATCACGGTGTGCAGCTGCAACCAGGTATTCGCTATGAATGGGTTGCGACCCTGGTCGATTTGTCATCCAAAGAGCGTTCTTCTGACTCAATCGCGAGTGCGTTTGTCAGCTATCAGCCATTGTCGCAAGACATGCAGGCCAGAATACGCGCAGCAGATCGGCCAGCCTCTGTATATGCGGCTGCAGGTTATTTTTACGATGCGATACATGCCCTGTCGCAGGGAACTCGCGCTGTACGATCAGAGCGTACGACATTATTAAGCCAGGTTGATCTGCAGGTCGTTGCTGACGATGATAAACGCAGCGGATAATACCAGACCTCTGTCAGAGTCTGTAGCCCCGCTTGAACCGAAAACATCTGTGCGTCAGGTGGTTTGGTGGTTGCGGCTGATTGTGCAGAAAGCCAGTGACTTTATTGTTCTGATCCCGTTAAAGGTTGTGTTGCTGGTGGGGATTGTATTGCTGGCCGTCAAAATTGACAGCGAAAAAGATTTGGTATTTGAGGCATTCAGTGTGCCGCCGGCACTGGAAGAAAAGGGCTACGCCGGAGCAGAAGTTGTACGGCATCTGAATGATCAGATGGAAGCGATTCGCACGCAAGTGCGTTATCACGAAGAAGCCATCTATATGCAGATCCCCGGGATGCAGGATGCATTGCAACTGGAGATGCCGGGTACCGGGATTTCACTGAGTCAGCTTACGAATCTGATTTCGCACTTTGTAGGCGCGACACCACCGAAAATCTCCGGTAGCCTGACCGAAGATGAACAGGGCTTTCATCTGACAATTCGTATTTCCGGGCGGCCGACTATTGTCCTGCATGATGCTAAGGGCGATCCGCGTCGTTTGATGATGCAGGCGGCTGAATACGTCCTGAAACATCTGGAGCCATTTTTACTGGGGCGTTTTTATGTTGGTCAGAAACGTTACCAGGATGCACTGAATTTAGCCTTATATCTGCGGGCAGGCCTGCGCCCGACCCAGGAGACCTTAGTAACAGCCGATCTGATTGAAGGCTGGACCTGGTATAAACAGCAACAGTTCGCAAAGGCATTACGTTTTTTCAATCAGGCCTTTCGGCGTGAGCCGGATAACGTGAATGTACTGATGTTTCAGGGCTATGTTCTGGATGAACTGGGACGTTCACGCGAGGCAATTGAGAAATATCGGCAAATACTGGAGTCTGAACCAGAGAACGTCGGCGCCTTGAATAACTGGGGAATTGCACTGTATCATCTGGGGCAGTTTGCACAGGCTATTGACCGTTTTCGGCGAGTGACGCAGTTAGACCCTTTCTACCCTGATGCCTATAACAACTGGGGGTTTACCTTGTTTGCATTGGGGGATTATGCTGCCGGCATTACGCAGATTCAGGAAGCGATTCGCCTGAAGCCACAGGAGCTTGAGTTTCACCTGAGTCTGGCAGAAGGGATTATCTATCTGGAAGAATATGACCGGGCGGTACAAAAATTGTATGCTGTACTTTCGGCGTTTCCACGTGATGTAAAGGCTTGTCGGTTACTGATGGCGGCCTTGTATACTGTACAGGAGGCTGCTCGTGTCCCACCTGTGTGTCAGGGAGTCCCTGAAATAATACAGCACAGTGGATGGTGATGGTCAGTTTGGTGTGTTGTATCAAATTTAAATCGTGGGCGAGGTTGCAGCCTTGCCTATGACCGAAGGGGCGAGAGCTACGTTTCTCCCCCTTTGAAACCCCCATGGTTTTGTTTCTGCAGCAAACTGCGGAGAGTTTTCAGCCTCGTAGAGTGCTGACGCATTTTTGGACGGGAGGTTGTGGTATGTCAACTAAAGTAAGGCGGGTTCATCGAATCATCAAAGGATGGTTGATATTCGTCGTGTTTGCCGGAACAACAGCGATGGCGGCACCGGTGCAGTCGCAGGGTGCTGCGGCGCTGGCTGCAGGTGATTATGGGCGAGCTGCGCAGCTTCTGAGCCCGGCGTTGGCAGAGGCTTCGCCAACTGATCCGGGGTATGCGGATGTTGCGATGCAGTTGGCGGAAAGTTACAAGGGGCTTGGCTTGCATGCACGAGCAGTCGCGACTCTGAAGACCGCGCTGAACAGCCAACCGCAACATCCCTGGCTACTGATAGCGCTGATGGATGTGCATCTGGCACTCGGTCAGCCTGATGTGGCTGGTGACTTATTGCAGCAAGCAGTGGCAGCGGCTCAGGCGACAGCTGACCCCTATGTCATCAGCTCGGTGTTAAACGAAGTCAGCAATGTGATGTTGGCTGAACAACATTTTGCTGAGGCACAGGATCTGTATCAGACAGGGCTGAATGCACTTGCAGCCTTACCAATGAATGATGCGGTGCTGGCATTACAGCTCACGCTGCGGATTAACCAGGTGCGGGCACAACTGATGTCAGGTGAGCAGGGAGCGGCACTGGCAGTTATTCCCGGGCTGGCCAAACAAGTGTTGGTGTATTCGCCTGGTGCACAGCAATTTAATCTGTTATTGGCCTTAGCGACCCTGCCGGAACACATGTCTGGCCATTTGCCGGATGATTTAAGGCCGCTGATTGAAAGGGCACTGCGGCAGGCAGTATTGGTAGCCGAACAGCAGCAGGTTGCGCGGATGCGGACTCAGGCCTATGGGTTACAGGGTGATTTTTATACCCGCATTGATGCGATAGAGCTGGCCTTACGTGCAACTCGTAAGGCCATTTTTTTTGCTCGGCAGGGACAGCATCCGGAATTATTGTATCGCTGGTTATGGCAGATGGGGCGCTTGCAGGCTGAACAGGGTTATCTGGACACGGCGATCCAGTTTTATCAGCAGGCGGTGGCGACTTTACAGCCGATTCGTAACCAATTGTTTACCGGGTATCGGCGTGATCGCACATTTTTTGCCCGTATGATCCGGCCGGTATATCTGGAACTGGCTGGTCTGCTGCTGGAAAAAATCACGTTGACGAGTAAACGTCAGGGTGGTGATAAAGACTTGCTACTGGCCGCCCGGGACCAGATGGAGTCTTTGAAGAGTGCTGAGCTGGAAGATTTTTTCCAGGATCGTTGTGCGACAGCAGCGCAGGCGCACATCCAGACATTGGAGCAGATGCCGGAGCGTACGGCGTTGTTGTACCCTATCCCGTTACCGGAGCGTTTGATGCTGCTGGTGACTCTGCCGGATGGGCTGCATTATCAAGTGGTTGAAGATGCCTCTGCCGATCGCGTCAATGCAACTGCCCGCACCCTGCGCGTGGGATTGCAGGACCGTGGTTCCGGCGCCTTTTTTGCCCCGGCGCGTCAGTTGTATGACTGGATGATTAAGCCGATAGAAGCATTACTGCAGCAATATGACATCGATACGCTGGTGGTGGCACCGGATGCCGCCCTGCGTCTGATCCCTTTTTCCACCCTGCATAGTGGCCAGCAATTTCTGATAGAGCGCTACGCCATAGCCACTGTGCCAGGTATTTCTATGACAGATGCGGGTCAGGTGGGATTGGATGAGACAGAAGTGTTGCTGAGTGGACTGTCAGAGGCGGTGCAGGGATTTTCTGCCTTACCGAACGTTCCGGCAGAGCTGAGTGATATTCGTGAGATTACCCAGACTGACCAGGTGTTGCATAACCAGCGCATGACAGTGGATGAGCTGACCGCTGCGATTACGGCGAAGGGTTATCCGATTGTACACATGGCGACCCACGGGGTATTTGGCGGGAGTGCTGAGGACACCTTTCTGCTGACCTATGATGGCCGGTTAGACATGAACCGGCTGGCTGACCTGATCAAAATCGGACGTTTCCGTGACCAGCCGGTTGAGTTGTTGACGCTGAGTGCCTGCCAGACGGCACTGGGTGATGAACGTGCGGCATTGGGACTGGCTGGTGTTGCCGTCAAGGCTGGTGTACGTAGCGTGATTGCGACCTTGTGGTTCGTTGACGATGAAGCCACGTCGACCACGATTCGTGACTTTTATCGTCGGCTGCGACAACCCGGGATGCGCAAGGCGCAGGCATTGCAGCAGGCGCAACAGGCCTTGATGGCACAAGCGCGGTTTCGCCACCCGGCCTATTGGGCACCCTTCCTGTTAATTGGCAGCTGGCGCTAGGGGATGCTCTCAATGAGCTGAGTGGCAATGATTTTGAGTCATTTTTTGTGCTGACAAGGCGTAATGAGGAGTCATAGTCGTTTTATTGCGACGAATTGCAACACAGTCAGCGCAGAAAAAGGCCAAAATCAAGCCTTGAAGCTGATTGAGAACACCCCCTAATGATTTGAACTCATCAGGAATAATGATATGAACAACAGGCTGACGACTATCCACCACTGGCTGCTGTTGCTGGCAGCTTTACTGATGGCACCAGCGCAGGCAGCGTCGTCCGAAGACACGGTCTCCGGACTTGCCCGGATATACATAAAACAATTCGATATTGTTGGTAGTACACAAGTGTCCAGACGGCAACTGATTGCGATGGCAGTGCCCTATCAGAACCGCTGGATTACCAGTGAAGAACTGGAACAATTACGCCAGCTACTCACCCGATACTATATCCAGCGTGGTTATGTTAATTCAGGCGTGGTGATTCCGGAACAACGTATCGTTGACGGTGTGTTGCGTTTACAGGTTATCGAAGGTCATCTGGCGGATCTGCAGGTGACTAATGAGGGACGTTTGCGCCCTGAGTATGTTGCCGAACGGTTGGCGGATGTGACAGATCCGGATGTGGTATTCAATATTCAGGATTTGCAGCAACGCCTGAAACTGATCAAAGACGACCCGAGGATTGCCAACATAGATGCGACGGTGCGTCCTGGTGCCCAGCGCAGCAGTGCGGAGCTGCTGGTCGATCTGGAACAGGCATTGTTGCAAAGTATCAACCTGCGTTATGACAATTATGGATCTGCTGCCCTGCACGGTATTCGCTATGGGCTGGACTTCAATACGCTCAATCTGACCGGGTGGGGTGATACATTAAGCCTGGGTTATAGCAACACCCGGGGCCTGAATACATTGCAACTGAATTACGCCTGGCCACTGAACTGGCGTAACAGTAAATTGTTGCTGGACTATATGCGTTCAGATGCTTCAGTGGTGGAGCCGCCCTTCTCATTACTGGATATTGTCAGTGCCCGGCGCAGCTATGCTATTGGTGTGCAACATCCGCTGATTCATCAACTCGGGCGTAATGTTACGGTTGGTCTGAAGCTGAAACATCAGACTGCGTCGACGACGTTACTGGGACAACCTTACTCTTTTACCAGTAATCTGGCAGATAAACGGACTGCCAGCAGTGTGATTGCCTTGACTCAGTCCTGGATTGAACGTAGTGCGAATGCTGCGCTGGCACTGAACTCCGAACTGCGCCTGGGTACGTCCCTGTTGGGTGCGACTGAACATGCCACCGGACCTGATTCACAGTTTCATATCTTATGGGTTCAGGGTGAATGGTTCCGGCAATTGCCGCTGGGCAGCCTTCTGTTACGGGGTAGTGCTCAGCTGAGCGATGATGAACTGTTTACCGAGCAGCGTTTCTCCATCGGTGGTGTCTCTAGTGTGCGGGGTTATCGTGAAGGCGCGATTAGTGCTGATCAGGGCATTCAGTTATCACTGGAATGGCGTTTACGCCTGGCAGATGTATTACAGGATCTTGCACCTGACAGCCAATGGCATGCCTGGCAATTGACGCCCTTTATGGATATGGGCTATGTGCATAATAAAGGTGCGACGCCTCTGAGTGTCGACACATTGCATAGTGTTGGCTTAGGCCTGCGCTGGCACTACCGGGATGTGTTGCATATGCGCCTGGACTATGGTCATGCACTGGAAACCGGGCCGCAACAACCCAGTCAGACGCTGCAGGATGATGGGGTGCACTTTAGTCTGAATCTGAAACTAGCTTATTAGGAACTGTGCTTAATTGCCGAACTGAATTCAGAGGGCTTATGGTGTCAACGTTATCCGGGCCGGGTTCTCCGAGGTATGCCGTCAACCCATCCGTGGGGGTTCGGCTGCGGCCGTCCAGGCCGCAGACGCAATCAGAGACCCGACCCCGGATAACGGTCGTTGAGTGAGATGGTATAGCCACTTCCGTGGCTACTTTATGGATAGATTGAGGACAACGCTGATCAGAAGTCGGATCACAACGACTGGTATTGAGCTGAGGTGATGAATTGTCCGAATGATTCGCACCACACAATCACGGTGTTAAAGGTTGCTGGATCAATGTCGTCAGGTAGTGGCACGGCGAAGTTCTGAAAGGTTTTTACGTCGCCCACCTGGACCATGCTGGCCTTTAAGCGGTTGAAATCAGCTTCTGTTTCGACGAATTGTGGCGACAGATAAAGTTTGTAATCCGGTCCCGGTGCCAGTTCACCCATCAGCGTGATGCTCTCTGGCCCGATGGCTACCTGACCTTCGCCCCAGTGTAGGAAGTCACTGTCTTGCAAGTCTTTGTGGAATTCGGCGGTATAGGTCGCCTGGGCTGACAGGGTTTTAACTTCAGCCATGTCCGGGGCTGGCGGTGCCGTCAGTATGGGCAGGGTATAGATGCCGCCAGCGAAGCCAGCAAAGCCGACGATGCCATGTGTGACAAGCAAGAGCAGGGTGCGTATCTTCATATCAGACTCCGGTGTGATTCAAATTGATGTGGCGTAATAGCTGGGGCACATAAAATTCGTTTCGGCGTTACCCGTCAGGGGCTTTTCCGAGGTGCGTCTGCGGCCATGGACGGGTATTCTGGCGACCCTCGGAGAGCAGATCAGAATAACGCTTGCCAGAAACCTGTGGTAGCACATCACCACATCAGTTTGAATCGCACCCTGTCGCGATACCACTGTTATGTGGTGGTGTAGTGGTCAAGTATTTTCGTACCACTTGAGGGGGTGAGAGCTGGTTTAC
>JAHDCB010000075.1 GCA_020630035.1 Gammaproteobacteria bacterium | reverse complement strand
AATAGCCACGTGGGTGGTTGCACCACCGCACTCAAACGGGGCGTTTTCTGATCTGCTTTCCGAGGGCGTCTGCGGCCATAGATGGCCGCAGCCGAGCCCCCAGGACGGGTATTCTGGCGACCCTCGGAGAGCAGATCAGAATAACGCTTGCCAGAAACCTGTGGTAGCAAATCACCACATCAGTTTGAATCGCACCACCACCAGAACAAGCCACCGTCTGGCTGACCGAATACCAGACTGCCGGACGTGGCAGACGAGGGCGGCGCTGGCTCTGCCAGGCACTGCTCAAGCTATGCACCACCTATCCGAGCACCGGACTCGCTCCCTACCTTGATACCTGGCAACACTACGATCCGTGGCGCGGACAGCACACAACACACTTGCCACACCAGCACCCTGCGCTTATTACCAGACCAACTCCACCATGGTAAACCTGGTACCTGATTATGCAACAAGACTTGGTAACAGATCTAACCTGGAAGTACTACGAACTACATGTAAATTATCGTCGCCAAACGC
Organism: Gammaproteobacteria bacterium; assembly: GCA_020630035.1. Classification (GTDB taxonomy): domain Bacteria; phylum Pseudomonadota; class Gammaproteobacteria; order Chromatiales; family Chromatiaceae; genus JAHDBG01. Next base: position 7,432 of record JAHDCB010000075.1, on the reverse strand, counting down.
TAAGTTTCTCACTATCTGGGTCGGCACTCATGATTAGTGCTATACTTTTCATGCTTGAAAAAGGCTTTTTTTCATTAGCTAGTATAGCTTCTATTGTTGGCATTGCCATCGCAGTTTGCTTCATGCTTTTAGATATTGTTACAATGGAAAAAATTAGAAATTCAGTGTCAAATTTAATAGAAGTCGTAAACTCCCATCCATTGAATGATGATAAAAAGTCAGGCCTTATCTCTGTGATAAAAAAAGCAGCCAACGCAGATATCTCGGTGAACAAAAGCTTACTCTAATAATTGAGCTTTGCATAGTTACCGTTTTTATCGCTCTATTTTTCTTCTCTTTACATAATAAATCATTGATAAATTAGGGATATATACACTGAATGTTTACCTTTCATTTTACGTGCTTCCAACCATCCCGCCGCCTAAAAGCAGGGGTTTGCTGATCCCCTATGTGAGACTTTAAGAGAGCTAAAATTAGCAGTTGAGAGATGCATATCTACAACGCTTCTCAGTCCCCAATTTATTCAGCGGTGAAAGCTACCGCCTCACGAGTCACTAGACCCAACCAATGAGGCTATTGGTATGTGATTCATCATTCAGTCTACGTCAGCAGTGTGCGCCGTTGGGCATTAACCGACCCAATACCTACTACCAGCCGATGGGTGAAAGCGGAAAAACCTGCTCTTGATGCGCTTACTTGGATGAACAGTACACCCGTATACCTTTTTGCGATGCCCTCAAAGCGAAAAATCACCATTGAACAAGAGACATACACATGCGACTGGCAACATTCAATGTAGAAAATCTATACGCGCGATATAACTTTCGTCGCGGGTTTAACTCAATGGATAGTAATCAGTTTTTGACTAACGACTTGGCCTTTACTATTCAGGATACAACTGCAAAACAAGTGACCGCACAGGCTATCAGCGAGGTTGATGCGGATGTTATTGCTTTGCAGGAAGTCGACAATTTGAAGGTGTTAGATCGTTTTGCGTCAAAATATCTGGACAGCATGCAGTACAAACACAAAATTCTGATTGATGCATACGACCCGAGACATATTGATGTCGCCCTTGCTTCACGATACCCGATCAAACACATCAGAACATACCGTGCAGACAGAAATGCAAAAAATACTGCCTTCCTGTTCTCGCGGGATTGTCTGGAAGTGGATATCGAAGTGGGTAAGAAGATGCTCACTGTTTACATCAATCATTTCAAATCGATGATAGGAGGACGTAGCAGTACCTATGACCGGCGTAAAGAACAGGCCGACCGTGTCGCCGAGATTATTAAAAAGCGCTGGGGCCACGCCAACTACGATGGAAATTATGCTGTGGTCGGTGATTTCAACGATTACCCGGCGGGAAAATCATCCATACAACCGTTACTTACGCACCCTGGTTTAGTGGATATCAGCCAAAGACAGCAGGAACAAGATCGCTGGACTCATTTCTGGGCCGGAGGCAATGAATACAGGCAGATCGACTTTTTGTTGCTTTCACCAGCTCTGGCAGAAAACAAACACGTTATTCCAGAGGTAATGCGCAAAGGCTTACCTTATCGGGCAAAAAAGTATGATAGTGCAAGATTTGATCTTGTCGGCGAAAAATCCCCAAAAGCTTCAGACCACTGCCCGGTGTATGTTGATTTAGATCTGAGCTGAACAATAATAATCACTCACCTGAATCAGTCATGACAGCCCTTGAAATTTATACCAACTGCCCTTCCCTGGAAGTCGCCCAGGAAATATCAGCTTATTGCCTCGAAAACAGATATATCGCCTGCTCAAATATCCTGCAGCATGTGATCAGTAGCTTTCGGTGGAATGGTGAGATAGAAAATGAGACAGAATTCAGGTTGATTATGAAAACACGATCTGAACTTTTTGATCGCGTAGAATCCGCTGTGAAAAATTTACATCCATATGAAACACCCTGCATTATCGGGATAGAGATTCACTATATAAATGATGATTATAAAAAATGGATTTATTCAGAAACAACCACATAAATACACCCAGATAATATCAGCTTGACATCATTTATATGACAGGAGTCACTTCAATATGAGATATTTTATTTTTACAATCGCTTTTTTGTTGAGTGCATGCAGCACCATTGATAAAAAAATATATTATACTCCGGAACATGAGCACGGTATGTTATCTGGCCCGAAAGAGCTATATTGCGGAATCACTCAATTCAGCAAAGAGCCTGATAAGCTGAGTTATCAGGGGTTATCTTACAAAGCAAACGAGCAGTCTCAGATTTATGTCTGGGGACCATGGCTGATAACAGTCATACCCGTATTTCCTGTCACCTGGATTCGGGATCTCTTTACCAACCCGAAATTATCATTGTCGATTACTTCTGCTGAAAAAAACCTGCATTTACTGCCAGACGTAGCTCAGGTACCTTTACAAATCCGATCAGGCAATGGCAAAACTGAATCTTTTTACGCCGAAACGTCTTATTTACAAGATGATACTTTACATCTGATCTATCCTGTCAGGATAAAAGATGTCAAATCATTCACATTAACGTCAGATAACACAGAACAGATAGCGACCTTCACCAGAACTGCTCGCTGGTCCTGGACACAAATCTGTGTCAATTGAATGAATCTGAGCCGGATGCCACAACTATTTATCGACATTGGCAACAGTTGCACCAAGGTGCTGCTGGATACGGGCGGTCAGCACCAGCGTTTCCAGGCCACGACACTGGCATCTGTGCTGACAGATATACCATCGGCACCTGATACGATCTGGATCTCGGATGTCAGCCCGGCACACTGCCAGCAGGCACACGCCACCCTGCTGCAAAAGACCTGGTGTATGCCACTATATCGACCCAGCCTGACCGCACACGGGAAATATCTGCCAACCTGTTATGCCCACGATCAACTGGGTATCGATCGCTGGCTGGCTCTGCTCGCATGTCGCCAGCAGGTGCAGCCTCCTTTTGTAGTGGTTGACTATGGCACGGCTATCACTCTGGATGTGGTGGATACCAGCGGCACTCACCAGGGTGGTTACATTCTGCCCGGCCTGCCTCTGATGCGTGCCGCCCTGCAACAACAAACCGGGATTACCAACTTTACCCCGGAACGTCAGGAACCACACCTGGCGCAGGACACTGGCTCGGCAATTGCACAGGGTGGCCAACTGGCAATCACCGGCCTGATCCACCAGATGATGCAAACGCTGCCAGATACCACTGCGCTATGTTTGTCCGGCGGGCACAGTAAGTCTTTGCTGCCTTATCTGCAGGTTCCTGCCATTTGCCTGGATGACCTGGTTTTACACGGTCTGATCCAAATCGCCCGACTGGAAGCCTCTGACTCAACAGGTATTTGATGGATACGATTCTGATTCGCGGCGCACGGACGCATAACCTACGCAATATCACTCTGGAGCTGCCCCGCGACCAATTGATTGTTATCACCGGTCTATCCGGTTCCGGCAAGTCGTCACTCGCATTCGATACGTTGTATGCCGAAGGTCAACGCCGGTATGTCGAATCTTTGTCGGCATACGCACGCCAGTTTCTGTCGGTGATGGATAAGCCGGAAGTCGAGCATATCGAAGGTCTGTCGCCTGCAATCTCAATCGAACAAAAAACCACCAGCCACAACCCTCGCTCTACGGTCGGCACCATCACCGAGATCTACGATTATCTGCGCCTGCTGTTTGCCCGGGTTGGCTCCCCGGCCTGCCCGCAACACGGCGGTACCCTGGAGGCACAGACAGTCAGCCAGATGGTGGATCAGGTGCTGACCTTGCCAACCAGCAGTCGCCTGATGCTGCTCGCGCCGGTAGTCAGTGAACGCAAGGGTGAATATCAGAAGCTGCTGGCGGAATTGTATGCCCAGGGTTATATCCGCGCCCGGATTGATGGCGACATCTGCGAGCTGGATCAACCACCAACCCTCGCCCTGCGCAAAAAACACACGATTGAGGTGGTCGTGGACCGCTTTAAGGTGCGTGATGACCTGCGCCTGCGCCTGACCGAATCATTTGAAACCGCCCTGCATCTGGCGAATGGCGTGGTACGTATCGCCTGGATGGATAACAGCCAAGATGAGCTGGTCTTTTCCGCCAATTTCGCCTGTACCGAATGTGGCTACAGTATTGAGGCCCTGGAGCCACGTCTATTTTCGTTTAACAATCCGCTGGGTGCCTGCGCGACCTGTGATGGCCTGGGTCAGGAACATTTTTTTGATGCAAAAAAGATCATCGCAGACCCGGCTCTATCCCTGGCCCAGGGCGCAATCAAAGGCTGGGATAAACGCAGCAACTATTATCACCAGTTGCTACAGTCAGTCGCGGCCCATTATGGCTTCGATCTGAACACACCCTGGGCAGACCTCTCAACCGAGGAACAAGGTTGGATTCTGCACGGCAGTGGTGATGAAGTGATCAACTTCACCCATGTGACCGGGCGTGGCACCAGGATGCGTAAAGACCGACCGTTTGAAGGTGTAATTAACAATCTGCGCCGCCGCTATCGCGAGACCGACTCCAACCTGATGCGTGACGAACTGTCACGCTACCTGTCCAGCCAGCCTTGTCCGGCTTGTGACGGTACCCGCCTGAATCCCACAGCGCGGCATGTATTCGTCGCAGAACACAGCTTGCCAGCTCTGACTGCCCGCTCAATAGAAGACACCCTCGCCTTTTTCGATCAATTCTCCCTACCCGGCCAAAAGGGTGAGATTGCGAGCAAAATCGTTAAAGAAATCCGCGAGCGGCTGCACTTTTTGGTGGATGTCGGCCTGAACTACCTGTCACTGGAACGCAGCGCCGATACCCTGTCCGGTGGCGAGGCACAACGTATCCGCCTTGCCAGCCAGATCGGTGCCGGCCTGGTTGGAGTGATGTATGTGCTGGACGAACCATCTATCGGACTGCACCAGCGCGACAATGCACGCCTGCTGAAGACGCTGCACCACCTGCGCGACTTGGGCAATACCGTGATTGTGGTGGAGCATGACGAAGAAGCGATCCGCCAGGCAGATCATATCGTCGATATCGGCCCGGGCGCAGGCGCGCATGGCGGCCGTATCGTGGCACAAGGTGATGCCAGCCAAGTAATGCAGGTCGCAGAATCGATCACCGGTCAGTATCTGAGCGGACGGCAACAGATCAGCGTACCGACCATCCGCACGCCATGCGACCCGGAACGCCTGCTACACCTGCAAGGCGCGAGCGGTAACAACCTGCAACAAGTTGACCTGACCCTACCGCTCGGGTTGCTGACCTGTGTCACCGGCGTCTCCGGCTCAGGCAAATCTACCCTGATCAACAATACCCTGTACCCGCTAGCAGCGAATACCCTGAACAAGGCGAACCAGGATGTTGCGCCTTACCAACATATTCGTGGCCTGGAACAACTGGACAAGGTGATCGACATAAATCAATCCCCGATTGGTCGCACTCCAAGATCGAACCCTGCAACCTATACCGGGCTATTTACCACCATCCGCGATCTGTTCGCCAACGTACCAGAGTCACGTGCCCGTGGCTACACACCTGGTCGCTTCAGCTTCAATGTCAAAGGGGGACGCTGCGAGGCGTGTCGCGGCGACGGCCTGATCCGGGTCGAAATGCACTTTCTGCCAGATGTCTATGTCCAGTGCGACCTGTGTCAGGGCCAGCGTTACAACCGCGAAACCCTGGAGATCTGCTACAAAGGCAAAAACATCCACGACGTGCTGAACCTGACAGTCGAGCAGGCACTGGACTTTTTTGCAGCGCTTCCGGTACTGAAGCGCAAATTACAGACCCTGATGGATGTTGGCCTCAGCTACATCACACTGGGGCAAAATGCGACCACTCTATCCGGCGGCGAGGCACAACGGGTCAAACTCTCGCGCGAGCTGTCGAAGCGTGACACTGGCAAGACCCTGTACATCCTGGATGAACCAACCACCGGGCTACATTTTGCTGACGTGCAGCAACTGCTCAGTGTCCTGCACCAATTACGCGACAATGGCAACACCCTGGTCGTAATCGAACACAACCTGGATGTGATCAAGACTGCCGACTGGATCATTGATTTGGGACCAGAAGGCGGCGCCGGCGGTGGTCAGATCATCGCGACCGGCACCCCGGAAGCCGTTACTCAGACAGCCGGCTCACACACTGGCTGCTTTCTGCAGCCGATGCTAAACCCAGACCCAGGTAACTAACGCCTGTTACGCAAAAATATCCTGCAACTGCTTCGCTGTCAGCACTCGCTCAGACCAGTGACGTAATGTGTCTGTGTCTGCCTGCTGAATACGATGACGCATCGCATCATCCATCTCCTGACTAAACTTCTGGCTCAGCAGCGTCAGTAACAAGGTTGCGAAGCCCTGCTGTATGCCTTGCTGCCTACCCTGCTGTCTACCTTGCTGGACCCCCTGCTGCATGCCTTGCTGGACCCCTTGCTGTACTCCTTGCTCCCGAAACCATCCGGCAAATGTGGTCATAGCTGACTCCTCATTCAGATAGTGTTGCGTATATTCGACTCTTTCTGCCTCGCTCAAGTCGGCATAAACATCAATAAACTCAATATACTTCTCGCGTTTCCCCGGACTCTCTTCCAGCTCAAACAGGCCACGCACAGACTGATCATATCGCTGCAATCTGGAAGCCTTTGACGAGGCCATATTAAACAGATTAAGCCGCGCAACAATGTTATCACTGGATTGGTAATCGTCGTAAGACAAACCGGGCAGATGACAGGCCACATAACGAAACGTCAGATAGGCCTCCTGCACCGTGCCCAACCTGAACTGAACGGGACACTCGCCCGGACGTAAAAAGATCACCACCGGCACGATCCGGTCAGTTTCACACAGCTCGGCCAGATCAACACAATAATGGATCAGGCGGTGAATCGAAAAATGCCTGGGCTCCGTTTCTTCTTCCAGCGCAAACAACAATGCCTCGCACTGACCATCCGGCCAATCCACTCGCAATGGACAATCCAGCTCGCGAAACCGATCACCCAGCCGCGACTGCAACTGCTCCTGACGGATCGGTGTAATCTGTACCGTATCCGGCAAATGCGCGGCGGCATCAGGCGCAAAAAAACGCAGCGCCTGTAACGGGTAATCCAGAATCAGATTCTTGAAATTCTGATCATGGTTCATAAGCTGATATACCTCGCGTGTGTCCTCACCTCCCAATGACGGAACACACCTTAGCACAGGCATATCGAAAAAACAGCAGCACCCAATCAAACGGGTGCGATTCAAACTGATGTGGCGACTTGCTACCACAGGTTTCTGGCAAGCGTTATTCTGATCTGCGCTCCGAGGATCGCCAGAATACCCATCCTGGGGGCTCGGCTGCGGCCGTCCATGGCCGCAGACGCCCTCGGAAAGCAGATCAGAAAACGCCCCGTTTGAGTGCAGTGGTGCAACCACCCACGTGGCTA
>JAHDCB010000074.1 GCA_020630035.1 Gammaproteobacteria bacterium | reverse complement strand
TTGTGGTGTTAGATGAAGCTGCCTTATTGCAATTACTGGGCGAATCTGCGGGTGAAAGTGGGTATTTTGGTGACCCTCGGAGAGCAGATCAGAATAACGCTTGCCAGAAACCTGTGGTAGCAAATCACCACATCAGTTTGAATCGCACCCGGTAACAATGTTGTGGTTTACAGACCCTGGATCAGCGACATATTGAGTTTGTCATCACCGGCTGATGCCAGTCAGCATAGGCACAAACCGAACCGGCTCCAGGGTTTGCTGTTCATAGCCTTCTGCTGTGCGGGTCAGGCATTGTAAGGTTTGTTGTTCCGGTGGCCCGACTGGCAGGATCATCCGTCCTCCGGGGCGTAGCTGTTCCAGGAGTGCTGCCGGGATTTCTGATGGGGCTGCGGTTAGCAGGATACCGTCAAACGGGGCATAATCCGACCAGCCTCGGGCGCCGTCACCATGACGGGTGCGGATGTTTTTCAGTTGGAGTTGTTGGAAACGTTGTCTGGCCTGGCGTAATAAGGAACCGATGCGTTCTATGGTATAGATCCGCTGTACCAGAGGAGCTAGTATGGCGGTCTGGTAGCCGGATCCGGTACCGATTTCGAGCACTTGTTTGACCGGGCCGGAGGCCAGCAGGGCTTCGGTCATGCGGGCGACGATATAGGGCTGTGAGATGGTCTGGCTGTTGCCAATCGGAAGTGAGCTGTCTTCGTAGGCACGGCTGGCAATCGCTTCATCGACGAACAGGTGGCGTGGTACCTGGCCGATGCGTTCCAGTACGGTTGTGCTCTGTATGCCCTGTTGCCGGATGCGCTGGATCAGTCGCGTGCGGGTGCGTTCTGAGGTCATACCTCGGCCTTGGGGCAGGGTCATATTGGCGGGAAGCAAGGTCAGGTGAGGGTCGGTAGCCAGTCTGCGACTGTCTGGCGAGCGGTATACTGGGTCAGATCGACTTGTAGTGGGGTGATTGAGACATAGTGGTTGGCGACGGCGGCAAAATCGGTATCTTCACCATCATCGGCGGCATCACCAGCGGCACCAATCCAGTATAGCGGGCGGCCACGCGGGTCTGTTGCCCGGATAGCAGGTTCGGCCTTGTGTCGATAACCCAGGCGGGTACTGCGCATGCCCTTCAGGTCGGTATAGGGAATGTCCGGTACATTCACATTCAGGATGGTGCTGCTGTTGAATGGATTGTGCTGTTGTATTTTGTGTACCAGTTCGCGCGCAATGCGTGCTGCTGTGGCATTATGTCGTGGGTTATGGGTTGCCATGGAGACAGCGATTGCCGGTAGTCCCAGGTAGCGGCCTTCTGTGGCGGCAGCGACGGTGCCGGAATACAGCACGTCATCGCCCATGTTAGCACCGGCATTGATACCACTGACCACCATGTCAATTGGTTCCCGGATCATCCCGGTGAGTGCCAGATGGACACAGTCAGTCGGGGTACCTTCTACCCGGATGATGCCATTGTCCAGGTGGTTGGTACGAATTGGCCGGCTCAGGCTGAGTGAATGGCTGGCACCGCTATGGTCGCGATCTGGTGCGACAACGATAACCTCAGCTATCTGGCGTAAGGTGTCAGCCAGGGTATGCAGTCCCGGTGCCATATAGCCGTCGTCATTACTGATCAGAATGCGCATAATCAGAGGTAATGTACGGCAACGATTTCAAATTCGCGTTTGCCACCAGGGACGGTCAGGCTGACTTCGTCTGCGGTATGCTTGCCAATCAGTGCACGGGCGATCGGGGATGCAATCGACAGTCGGCCTTGTTTGATGTCAGCTTCTTGCTCGCCGACGATCTGGTAACGTACCGTGTCTTCTGTGTCCAGATCAAGTAATTCAACGGTACTGCCGAACACGACCTTGCCGTCGGCATTCAGCTGAGTGACATCGATGATCTGAGCGTATGACAGGCAGGCTTCTATCTCTTTGATGCGCCCCTCGATAAAGCCCTGTTGTTCGCGCGCAGCGTGATATTCTGCATTTTCTTTCAGGTCGCCGTGAGCACGGGCCTCAGCAATTGCCTGGATGATGTTCGGGCGTTCTGTGGTCTTCAGTTGTTGCAGTTCCTGGCGTAGTTTGTCTGCACCCTGCGCGGTAATCGGTTGTTTTTCCATCAGGTTTTTCCCCGTGCTGCTGCATGCAGGCTGCTCAGCTTGTTGACATGTAACTCATTGGGTTGTTGTAGCGCCATGATGATCGCCTCAGCACCTGATAAGGTCGTGGTATAGCTGACCTTGTGCTGTAATGCCGTTGCCCGGATTGAGCGCGAGTCGGCGGTGGCCTGTTTGCCTTCGGTGGTATTGATGATTAACTGAAATTCACCGTTTTTGATCTGATCCACCACATGAGGCCGGCCTTCAGCGACCTTATTCACGCAGGTACATGAGATATCGGCTGCCTGCAGGCTACGGGCTGTGCCTCGGGTGGCATACAGACTGAATCCCAGTTCACTCAAATTACGGGCGACCTGAACCATGCGTTCCCGATCCGCCCGGCGTACTGAAATAAATGCATTGCCGCTGCGGGGTAATAGTGTACTGCTGCCTTCCATTGCCTTGGCGAATGCTTCCCCGAAGGTGCTACCGACGCCCATCACTTCACCGGTCGATTTCATTTCCGGCCCCAGGATGGTGTCAACACCGGGGAATTTATTGAAGGGGAATACGGCTTCTTTAACGAAGTAGTGTGCCGGTTGTGGTATCTGGGTTGCTTGTTGTGCAACAAGTGTGGTGCCTGCCATACAGCGGGCCGCAATCTTTGCCAGCGGCATACCAATGGCCTTGGAGACAAATGGCACAGTGCGGGAGGCACGTGGGTTCACTTCCAGCAGGTAGATGGTGTCACCCTGGATCGCAAATTGTGTATTCATCAGGCCAACGACCTTCAAGCCATGTGCCAGGGCACAGACCTGTTCTCGTAACTGGTGTTGTATTTCCTCACTCAGGGTATAGGGCGGCAGGGAACAAGCGGAGTCTCCTGAATGCACCCCGGCCTGCTCGATATGTTCCATAATAGAACCGATCAGTACCTGTTCGCCGTCGCAGATGGCATCAATATCCACTTCTATGGCATCGTCCAGGAAGCGATCAAGTAGCACGGGTGACTGATTGGATACGGCCACGGCTTGTTGCATGTAGCGTTCCAGTCCGGCATTGTCGTGGACAATCTCCATCGCCCGACCACCTAGTACATAGGAAGGGCGTACAACTAGTGGAAAGCCGATTTCAGCTGCCCGGGCTACGGCTTCCGCTGCATTGCTCGCGGTACAGTTTGGTGGTTGTTTTAGCCCCAATTGATCGACCAGGTGCTGGAAACGTTCCCGATCTTCTGCCAGGTCAATTGAATCGGGTGAAGTGCCGATAATCGGGGCACCGGCTGCTTCCAGGTCACGTGCCAGTTTCAGCGGCGTCTGGCCACCGTATTGCACGATAATCCCCTTGGGTTGTTCGAGGTCAACAATCTCGAGCACATCTTCCAGGGTGAGCGGCTCAAAATAGAGTCGGTCTGAGGTATCGTAATCGGTCGAGACGGTCTCCGGATTACAGTTCACCATGATGGTTTCATAACCGTCTTCGTGCATCGCCAGGGCCGCATGGACGCAACAATAATCAAATTCGATGCCTTGTCCGATCCGGTTCGGTCCGCCGCCGAGCACCATGATTTTGTCACGTTGTGTCGGTTCTGATTCGCAGCTTTCTTCGTAACTGGAATACAGGTAGGCGGTGCTGGAGGCAAATTCAGCGGCACAAGTATCCACGCGTTTATACACCGGACGAATCCCCAGCTGGTGGCGATGTTTGCGCACCGCTATTTCGGTCATGTCTAATAATTGCGCCAGACGTTGATCGGCAAAGCCTTTGCGCTTTAAGCGGCGCATGCGAGTCTGATCCAGTGCGTTGATGCCTTGCTGTTGTACCTGTGCTTCTTCCTGAACCAGGTCAGCAATCTGGGCAACAAACCAGGGATCAATGCGGGTTGCATGCTGTACTTCTGTCTCTGTCATGCCGGCACGTAGTGCATCCGCCAGGTACCACAGACGTTCTGCTACCGGGTGGCTGAGCAGGTGTTGCAATGCGGCTTTTTCCTGATCAGGCGGTAACAGGGGCTCCAGACCGCAGACACCGGTTTCCAGTCCACGAATCGCCTTGTGTAAGGATTCCTGGAAGGTGCGGCCAATCGCCATCACTTCACCCACAGATTTCATCTGGGTCGTCAGCCCACTGTCAGCCTGCGGGAACTTTTCAAATGCGAAGCGCGGTATCTTGGTGACGACATAGTCAATGGATGGTTCGAATGACGCTGGCGTGATCCCACCTGTGATATCGTTCTGTAATTCATCCAGCGTATAGCCAATTGCCAGCTTGGCTGCAACCTTGGCAATCGGAAAGCCGGTTGCCTTGGATGCCAGTGCAGACGAACGGGAGACACGCGGATTCATCTCAATGATGATCATGCGCCCGTCAGCCGGGTTGATGGCAAACTGGACATTAGAGCCGCCGGTATCGACGCCGATTTCGCGCAGCACTGCCAGTGAGGCATTGCGCATGATCTGATATTCTTTATCCGTCAGCGTCTGTGCCGGGGCGACAGTGATGGAGTCACCGGTATGGACACCCATCGGATCCAGGTTTTCGATGGAGCAGATGATGATGCAGTTGTCCTGGCAATCCCGCACCACCTCCATCTCGTACTCTTTCCAGCCTGCAATGGACTCTTCAATCAGTAGCTCTGAAGTGGGTGACAAGTCCAGACCACGGCGGCAGATTGACTCAAACTCTTCCAGGTTATAGGCGATGCCGCCACCACTGCCACCCATCGTGAATGACGGGCGAATAATCGTTGGAAAGCCGATCTCAGTCTGAGCGGCATACGCTTCTTCCAGGTTGTGTGCGATCCGCGAACGTGGCATCTCCAGCCCGATTTTGTGCATGGCCTGGCGGAACAGGTCACGATCCTCCGCCTTATCAATCGCTTCACGGGTGGCGCCGATCATCTTCACCTGATGCTTTGCTAAGACGCCGTGTCGTTCTAGATCCAGGGCACAGTTCAGGGCAGTCTGCCCACCCATTGTCGGTAACAGGGCGTCTGGCTGTTCGTGTTCGATGATGCGTGCCACAGTACGCCAGGTAATCGGCTCTATGTAGATGGCGTCTGCCATCTCCGGGTCGGTCATGATTGTGGCTGGATTTGAATTGACCAGGATCACATAACAACCGGCTTCCCGCAGCGCCTTACACGCCTGGGCACCGGAATAGTCAAACTCGCAGGCTTGTCCGATCACGATCGGCCCGGCGCCGATCAGCAGCACTCGCTGGATATCAGTTTGTTTTGGCATAGCAGCAGAATCAGCTCTTATTTTGAGAGGCCATCAGATTGATGAAATGATCAAACACCGGGGCTACATCGTGAGGCCCCGGGCTGGCTTCAGGGTGACCCTGAAAGCCAAAGGCGGGCTGGTCGGTGCGATGAATACCCTGCAATGAGCCATCGAACAAGGACTTGTGTGTCGCCACCAGGCAGGTTGGTAAACTGGCTTCGTCGACGGCAAAGCCGTGGTTCTGACTACTGATCATCACCCGCCCGCTGGCCAGTTCCTGCACTGGGTGGTTAGCACCATGATGACCAAACTTCATCTTGATCGTCTGTGCACCGCTGGCAAGTGCCAGTAGCTGATGGCCCAGGCAGATCCCGAAGGTAGGTATGCTGGCGGCAACAATCTGTTGTATTGCCTGGATAGCATAGGTGCAGGGTGCAGGGTCGCCTGGTCCGTTTGACAGAAAAACGCCATCTGGCTGGAGTGCCAACACCTGCTTAGCCGGAGTTTGTGCCGGAACAACAGTCAGGCGACAACCTCGATCTGCCAGCATGCGCAGAATATTCCGCTTGATGCCAAAGTCATAGGCGACCACATGATAATCAGCTTGTGTCGGTTCCAACAGCGGATAACCTGTGCCGAGCTGCCAACTGCCGGTCTGCCAGGTGTAGTTGTTCCTGGTACTGACTTGTTGTGCCAGGTCCATGCCCTGTAACCCGGCAAAGCCTTGTGCGGCTGCCAGAGCCTGTGCTGGATCAGCGGAGTCGCCGGTCAGGATGCAGCCATGTTGCGCACCCTGTTCACGTAACAAGCGGGTCAGGCGGCGGGTATCAATCTCGGCAATAGCGACGATCTGGTTGGTAACCAGATAGTCCTGAAGATTTTGTGTATTGCGGAAATTGCTGGCGAGGCGGGGAAGATCGCGAATTACCAGACCGGCGGCATGCACCTGATCAGATTCAGCGTCTTCCGGATTGGTACCGGTATTACCGATATGTGGGTAGGTAAGGGTGACGATCTGGCGGGCGTAAGAAGGGTCCGTCAGGATTTCCTGATATCCGGTGAGGGCGGTGTTAAAGACTACTTCGCCAATGGTACATCCTGCCATACCAATTGACTCGCCATGAAAGATGCTGCCATCTGCTAATACCAGGATTGCATTCTGAGTCATAGGGAAGAGAGGTGCCATGGTGGGTTTAGGTACTCTCTGAAAAAAGTCTTATGTACGAATACCGATGTTGATAAATCTGCAAGGAGCAGACTGTCACAGCAGAATCCAAAAGCGGGAGCGCAGCAAGGGTACTGAACATTAATGTCCAAGTACGCCTTTCGTATGATGCTTGTTTGCCTCACTCTGGCTACATTCACGACATTTTCAGAGATAACCCTTGCAAGGGAAGGTGGGCAGTCCGTGCTTCAGGCGCAGACTTCAGATATTCTAAGCTATTCGGCTAGCACCAGGCTACCTGATAATACACCCGCCTGACATTCAGGAGCAATCGTATAGATTTGCATTTCAAATAGACTTCCACTAGAATCCTCCGCCTTTTGCCAATCGGCAGAATTGAACATAAGTACATGATTTAACTCAACTTTATCTGATTTTTCGTGCTGGTTGCGCGCAAAATAATACACCATTTTTATTCGGTTCATAGGGATATGACGCTTGCTGTTGTTATCTTAGCGGCTGGTCGGGGTAGTCGCATGTATTCTGCGACACCTAAAGTTTTACATAAAATAGTGGGTTTGCCTTTATTGCGCCATGTGATAACTGCTGCACGCGGTTTACAACCTGAGCAGATCATCGTTGTGCATGGTCATGCGGGTGACATTGTGCAAGGTGCCTGCCCTGACCCGGATTTGATCTGGGTTGAGCAGGAAGTGCAGATGGGGACAGGACATGCGGTACGTTGTGCCTTGCCTGAACTGGCAGCAGACATTGATCGTGTCCTAGTGTTATACGGTGATGTACCGCTGATTCAGCCGGATACATTAAAGCAGTTATTGCGCAAAAGCGTTGGCGGGTTGGGATTGTTAACCTTGACGCTGGATGAGCCGAATGGGTATGGCCGGATTACACGCGATCCGGAGAATAATCGTGTACTGGGGATTGTAGAGCAAAAGGATGCGACGCCGGATCAGCTTGCCATCCGTGAAGTGAACACCGGGATTGTGGTATTGCCCATGCACCGTTTGGCCTACTGGTTAGGCCATTTATCAAATGCCAATCACCAGCAGGAATATTATCTGACAGATGTCATTGGGATGGCGGTGGCTGAAGATATACCGATTCATGTGGATCAGCCACAACATGTGATCGAAGCGGCTGGTGTGAATAACCGCAAACAACTAGCACAACTGGAGCGTGCCAAACAAAGAATGCAGGCGGATAAACTGATGATGTCAGGTGTCACGCTACAAGACCCTGATCGGTTTGATCTGTCTGGCCAGTTAATCCATGGCAGGGACTGTGTCATTGCGCCGAATGTGATCTGCGCAGGTGAAGTGGTGTTGGGGGATCGGGTGCAGATTGGTGCCAATACGGTATTGCGCAATGTGCAAATTGCAAATGATACCCAAATCTTAGAAAACTGTGTCATTGAAGAAGCGGTGATTGGCGAGAACAGTTGTGTTGGCCCGTT
>JAHDCB010000073.1 GCA_020630035.1 Gammaproteobacteria bacterium | reverse complement strand
CGTAAACCAGCTCTCACCCCCTCAAGTGGTACGAAAATACTTGACCACTACAGTCCATCAGTTGACGGGTTCCTGCGTGTTGCGCAGGAACCCGGTGAGGGTGGTTTAACGCAGGTCGAACCGGTCTGATTGCATCACTTTAACCCAGGCATTGACGAAATCCTGGACGAATTGTTGTTCCGCGTCATCTGCTGCATAGGCTTCAGCGACGGCACGCAATTCTGAGTGTGAACCGAAGATCAGATCAACTGGGGTGGCCTGCCATTTCAGGTCGCCTGTTGCCCGGTCCAGACCATCGTACAGACCTGGTGTGCCGGTAGATTTCTGCCAGCGGGTTGACATGTCGAGCAGATTGACAAAGAAGTCATTCGTCAGTTGGCCCGGACGTGTGGTCAGGACACCGTGAGCTGATTCTCCGGTGTTCGCATTCAGGGCGCGCAGGCCACCGATCAGCACGGTCATTTCTGGTACGGTCAGGCCTAGCGTGCTGGCCCGCTCCACTAACATCTCGGTCGGTGAGTTGTGGTTGTCTGCTGCGTAATAGTTCCGGAAGCCGTCTGCCTTCGGTTCCAGTACCGCAAATGAGGCGGCGTCGGTCTGTGCTTGTGAGGCATCGGCGCGACCTGGTTTAAACGGAACCTTGATTTTGTGTCCGGCTTGTTGTGCGGCTTGTTCTATCGCTGCAGCACCACCGAGTACGATCATGTCCGCCAGCGAAACCTTTTTCTTGCGGGCTCGGCGGTTGAAATCAGTTTGAATTTTTTCCAGAGTAGCGAGTACCTCCATCAATTCTGCCGGGTTGTTCGCGACCCACTGGTTTTGCGGTGCCAGACGTACCCGGGCGCCATTGGCTCCCCCACGCATGTCGGTGTTGCGGAAGCTGGCCGCTGATGCCCAGGCGGTTCTGATCAGAGCAGGTATGCTGAGCCCGCTATCCAGTATGCGTGCCTTTAGCTTGCGGATGTTGCGTCGGTCTATCAGTTTATGTGTTACCTCTGGTACCGGATCTTGCCATACAAGTTGTTCAGCAGGTACATCGGCTCCCAGATAACGTGCGCGTGGCCCCATATCCCGATGAGTCAGTTTGAACCAAGCCTTGGCGAAGGCATCTTCAAAGCTTTTTGGATCTTGTTGGAAACGTTTAGCGATCTTGCCATAGCTGGGGTCGTAGCGTAGTGCGAGGTCGGTGGTCAGCATGATCGGCGCATGTCGCTTGGTCGGGTCATGGGCATCCGGTACCAGGTTAGCAGCCTGACCATCTTTCGGTATCCATTGCACATGGCCCGCCGGGCTTGTCGTCTGTTCCCATTCAAACCCGAACAGGTTGTCCAGAAAGTTACTGGTCCAGCGAACCGGGTTGACTGTCCAGGCACCTTCTAAGCCACTGGTGATGGTGTCTTCTGCGTTGCCTTTGTCGCACCGGTTGGTCCAGCCGAAGCCTTGTTCTTCAATCTCGGCAGCGGCAGGTTCTGGTCCGACACAATCGGCTGGTTTAGCGGCACCATGCGCCTTACCGAAGGTATGCCCACCGGCGATCAAGGCGACCGTTTCTTCATCATTCATCGCCATGCGGGCAAAGGTTTCCCGAATGTCTTGTGCTGCCAACAGTGGATCCGGGTTGCCATTCGGCCCCTCCGGATTAACATAGATCAAGCCCATTTGTACGGCTGCGAGCGGCTGTGCCAGCTTACGGTCTCCTGTGTAGCGTTCATCTTCCAGGAATTTTTTTTCGGGCCCCCAGTAGACTCGTTCAGCTTCCCAGTCATCTTCGCGTCCACCGGCAAAGCCGAAGGTTTTGAAGCCCATGGACTCCAGTGCCACATTCCCGGCTAATACCATCAGATCCGCCCAGGACAGGCTGCGGCCATATTTTTGTTTTATCGGCCACAGCAGGCGCCTGGCCTTGTCCAGATTGCCGTTGTCCGGCCAACTGTTGAGAGGCTCAAAACGTTGTTGTCCACCGGCAGCACCGCCGCGCCCGTCTGCTACCCGGTATACGCCGGCACTATGCCAGGCCATGCGGATAAAGAAGGGGCCATAATGGCCGTAGTCAGCTGGCCACCAGGGTTGCGAGGTGGTCATCACTTGTTCGATGTCTTGTTTGACTGCCTGCAGATCTAAAGCCTGAAAGGCCTCGGCATAATTAAAGTCTTTGCCCAGAGGGTTGGAGTCGGTGTTATGCTGGCGGAGTGGGCTGAGGTCTAGTTGTTCTGGCCACCAGAACTGGTTGGATTTTGCCTGTGGTTGCGCCATAGTTGTCCCTGCTGTCAGTGTGAACAAAGCGACGGAGAGGGCTGTTGCCCAGGTCGTGGTCTTCTTCATGAGTGTCCCTCTTGGTGTTGTGAGACTGGCATCTATAAAAAAATCGTGATTTTCCATCAATTCAGTGCGCTATGATGATGAGTCATACCTACCTGACTATACCGCAATCAGCCAGTGAACTGAAGCATTTTTCCGTATTGATACAGAGCCGGATCCACCTATGCTCGCTATTGAAGATCGTATTCGTCAATTGATTGCGACACCGTCAGTGAGTAGTGTCAATCCGTCATTTGATATGAGTAACCGGGCAGTGATTGATTTGCTGGCCAATTGGTTAGAAGAGTCAGATTTTGCGGTGCAGATTCAGTCAGTTCCTGGTCGGCCTGAGAAAGCGAATCTGATTGCAGTGAAGGGTAGCGGGGCTGGTGGGCTGGTGTTGTCCGGTCATACGGATACGGTACCCTATGATGATATGTTGTGGTCAACCGATCCGTTTCAGGCGACAGAAAAAGATAACCGTTTGTACGGCCTTGGCAGCACCGATATGAAGTCTTTTCTGGCGTTAGCGATAGCCGCAGCTCAGGATATTCCGGCAGACCAGTTGCAGGCACCCTTGTATCTGATCGCAACGGCGGATGAAGAGAGTTCTATGTCGGGTGCGAAGGCGTTGGTATCTGCGGAGATTGGCGCCAGTCATCCCGTGATTGGTGAGCCAACCGGCCTGCAGCCGGTGCGGATGCATAAGGGTGTGATGATGGAGGGGATCAGGGTGGTCGGCCAGTCTGGTCACTCTAGTGACCCGGCTCTGGGCAGGAGTGCGTTGGAAGGAATGTGCCAGGTTATGGATGAGCTGCTTGTGCTGCGTGCTGAGTTACAGCAGCGGTATCGGAATCCATTGTTCAGTGTGCCGGTGCCGACGATGAATTTCGGCCATATTCATGGTGGTGACAATCCGAATCGGATCTGCGGGCAGTGTGACTTGTCGATTGATTTGCGTCCGTTACCCGGCATGGAAATTCCGGTGCTGCGAGCCTTATTGCATCAGCGGCTACAACAGCGTCTGGCGAATACCGGGCTGCAACTGGTTTTTGAGTCATTGTTTGAGGGTGTGCCAGCATTTGCGGCGGATGCCGATGCGGCGATTGTACAAGCAGCTGCCAGACTGAGTGGCTGTGAGCCACAGGCAGTTGCTTTTGGCACAGAAGCACCTTATCTGCAACAGATGGGGATGGATGTCGTGGTGTTAGGCCCGGGCTGTATTGATGTAGCGCATCAACCAGACGAATATCTGCCATTGGATCAGATTCGGCCTTGTGTGACATTGTTGCGCGAGCTGATCCGGGAGTTTTGTGTTTTTCCTTGCCAGCACAAAAAATAACGCAGAGTTATGGTTATCCAGCTAATTGAGAATGCCCCCTGGCTTGTGCCTGGTCCGTGTTTTCCCAGGCAGCGACTTTCGCCATCACATCTGCGGCTAGCTGGGTCTTGTAATCGTGAATCCTCCTGCGTACGGTCAGATCATGTGCACCGAGCATCTGAGCTGCCAGAATGCCGGCGTTTTTAGCACCGTTGATCGCGACGGTAGCGACTGGCACACCACCAGGCATCTGTACGATGGACAATAATGAGTCTTGTCCGCCAAGCGCCTGAGTTTTTACCGGTACGCCGATGACTGGGAGGGGTGTGATGGCGGCTATCATGCCTGGCAGGTGGGCAGCGCCGCCGGCTCCTGCGATGATCACGCGTAGCCCGCAGTCTGCTGCTGCACGCGCATACTGGTATAGTCGGTCAGGCGTGCGGTGAGCTGAGACAATCGTCATGTTATAGGCGAGTTGGAACTCATCCAGTTGGTCAGCAGCAGCCTGCATGACTGACAAATCTGAGTCGCTACCCATGACAATGCCGATCTCAGGCATATCGGCATCTTTGAAAATTGCTGTGTTCGCAACGTTTTCAGAGGCGGCCATGTGTGTTGCCTTGTATCTGGAGCTGTTCTCGGATCCGGGTAGCCATGGTGCGAGCTTTGGTAAGGTTGGTATTCAGGATAGTGATATGCCCCATTTTACGCTGGGGACGCGTCTCTTTTTTTGCGTACCAGTGGTAACAGACGCCGGGCTGTTTCAGGGCAGTGTCTAAGCCGCAGACAGTGGGTATACCGCGATAGTTGTTGGCCCCCAGTAAGTTAATCATAGCTGCTGGGCTGAGTGCATCCGTACTGCCTAACGGTAAACCCAGGATAGCGCGCAATTGTTGTTCAAACTGGTCTGTGATGTGTGCATCCAGTGTATGGTGCCCTGAGTTATGGGTGCGGGGTGCGATTTCGTTGACCAGCAATTGTCCCTGCGTATTCAGAAATAGTTCTATGCCGAAGATTCCGACACCTTGCAGGGTATTCACCACTTGCAGTGCCAGATCGCGTGCTGCTGTAGCGGTGTCTGCCGGAATATCTGCTGGTGCCAGCAACAGATCCAGCAGGTTATGCTCAGGATGAAAATGCATTTCTACTGGTGGGTAGGCGATGCTGTGGCCATCCTGGCCGCGCGCTACCATGACCGCTAATTCTTTTTGAATGGGTACGCAGGCTTCCAGCAGGGATGGTACTGGCAGGTAGTGTACAAAGTCCGCTGCGCTATGCATGATCTGTACACCGCGTCCATCGTAGCCACCGCGACGAGCTTTTTGTACCAGCGGATAGCCGAAGTTATCGCAGGCTTGTTGATTAGGTTGATCTAACGCAATGAACGGTGCTGTGGGGATATGATGTTGCTGCAGATATTGTTTCTGGCTGAGTTTGTCCTGAATAATGGCCAGAATGTGTGGCTCAGGATAGATGGTATGGCCTTCTGCTGCTAACTGGCCCAGGGTCTTGCTGTTGATATCCTCATGTTCGTAGGTGATCAGGTCGCAGGCTGCGGCCAATCGGCGCAGCTGAGTATCATCATGGCAACTGCCAACTATCTGGTCGGCAGCGATCTGTCCTGCCGGGCAGTCAGGGTCAGGGTCCAGTATCGTACAGGAGCAGCCGAAGCGTGCAGCCGCCTGTACCAGCATACGGCCCAGCTGGCCGCCGCCGACAATACCGATATGTGCCGATGGCGTGGTTTTGACTGACATCAGCGCTGTTGTTCTACCTGACGAGTAATGACCCATTGCTGGGCAATGGACAACAGGTTATTGGTTGCCCAGTACAATACGAGCCCGGCAGGGAAAAAGGCGAACATCACGGTGAATATCCAAGGCAGATACTGCATCATTTTTGCCTGCATCGGGTCAGTTGGAACAGGGTTCAGTTTTTGCTGGAAATACATAGTGGCCCCCATCAGCAAGGGCAGAATGTAATAAGGATCTTTAATGGAAAGATCAGTGATCCATAAAATCCAGGGTGCCTGGCGCATTTCAACGCTTTCCAGCAGCACCCAGTACAATGCAATAAAAAACGGCATCTGTATCAGCATCGGCAGGCAACCACCTAAAGGATTGATTTTTTCTTTTTTATACAAATCCATCATGGCCTTTTGCATGCGTTGCTTGTCGTCACCGTATCGGTCTTTCATGGCCTGAATACGTGGTGCCAGCTTGCGCATGTTCGCCATAGAGTGGTAGCTTTTTTCAGATAACTTGAAAAATAGTAGCTTGATCAGCAGGGTGAACAGGATAATCGTCCACCCCCAGTTACCGATATAGTGATTGATCTGTTCCAGCACCCAGTGCATTGGTTTGGCGATGAAGACCAGGAAGCCATAATCGACGGTCAGATCCAGCCCTTCTGCCAGGTGCTCCAACTCTGTACGTAGCTTGGGTCCGATGAACAGAATGCCATCAAACTGGCCGTGTTCTCCGGGAGCAAGTGTCTGTGCAGCACTATAGGTACCGATTACAGAGCGACCATTGTTCAGTCCTTTGCTGTAAAAGTGCTGATTGTTATTTCTTGGCGGGATAAATGCGCCCAGGAAATAATGTTGCAGCATGGCAACCCAGCCATCGACTACATCTTGGTTCAGTAACCCGGCGTTCAGGTCGGCAAAATCATATTTCTGATATTTATCCTGCGGGCTATAGATGGCGCCACCTGTGTAGGTGTACATGAAAAAGTTACCGCCATCTGCAGGTTCACTACGCTGGAACTGGCGATAATCGCGACCCTTCCAGGGCTGGGCTGAGTCGTTGTGTACCAGATGGCTGAGTTGAATAGCGTGGCTGCCGCGTTGAAATGTGAAGCGTTTAATCACCGTGAGGCCATCCGGTGCCTGCCAGGTCAGATCAACAATGAGCTGATCAGCATCTTCCGGCATGGAATATTGCTGCTGCGCTGAGTGGAAGATGGACTCATGAGTTGGTGTGCGTGTCTGCTCAGTACTGAGCAGGCCGCTTTGTGCGATAAAGTAGTCGTTCAGGCGTTGGCTTAACAACTGAAATTTGATCTCGGGCGTATCCACCGCAACGGGATACTGCATGAGTTTGGCGTCCACGATGGTGCCACCACGGGCATCAATCTGCAGGTCCAGGGTGTCGGTGCGTACCTGGATCAGGCGTTTTGCTGGTGTGGTTGCTACTGGGGCGACGACAGGTGCAGCGTCGACGTTAGCATTGAGTGGAATTTCCGGAGTGGCAGTGTCTGCATCCGTTACAGTTTGCGATGTGGATGGGGTCGAGTTGATGGCATGCTGCGGAACCACATAATCGGCTTGCCAAGCTTCCCAGAGTAATAATCCGATAAAGCCGAGGCCTAACATTAAAAACAGGCGGATATTATCCATACAGTTTGAGGTTCTCCGGGAGAGGTGCGGATGTCGGGTGGGGATGCTTCAGGCCAGGTGACTGGTATGTATGGCCAACCGTTGGAAATGGCGGGCCAGGCTGGAGTGTACTTGGGTATTTGTGCGCGCACCGGCTGCTTTGCGCGCCATGATCACATAATCCAGAGCAGCAATCGTGTGCTGGCGGAAATATTCGCGCGACAGTCGTTTAATGCGATTGCGATCTACGGCAGATCTGAGTTGTTTGCGGGCGATGGCTAATCCCAGGCGGGCATGGCCGGCTGCAGATGGTCTGGCGAGTACCGTGAATAAAGCGTCAGATGATTTCAGCGGTGCTTGAAAGACTCGCTGGAAATCCGCCCGGTTCAGTAAGCGGTTGTGGCGTGGGAAGGCTTGCGTGATGCGAACCATCGAGTAGCTGAGCTAGCGTGTATTGACAGCAGGTGTTAGTCGGACACGTCCTTTAGCGCGACGGGCATTGATCACCTTACGACCACTTTTGGTGGCCATGCGTGCACGAAACCCGTGTGTGTGGGCGCGTTTCAGGTTGCTGGGCTGAAAAGTTCTTTTCATTACGATGTGCCTTGAGTAGCATGCTTGAGCGCACGGCGCCAAGCGTTTATAGTGTTGGGAGATTTCTCAATCAGTTTCAGGGTTTGATTGCGGCCCTTTTCCGCGCCGACTGCGTTGCAATTCGTCGCAATAGAACAACTATGACTGCTCATCACATCTTGTCAGCACAAAAAATGACCCAAAGTCATTGCCTCTCAGCTAATCGAGAACGCCCCCTGGATTCAGCCGGAGCAATTTAAATTAAAATGCATGGTTTGTCAAAATGCCATTCCCCTGGGGGTGCGATTCAAATTGATGTGGCGTAATAGCTGAGGCACATAAAATTCGTTTCAGCGTTACCCGTCAGGGGGCTTCTCCGAGGGTCGCCAGAATACCCGTCC
>JAHDCB010000214.1 GCA_020630035.1 Gammaproteobacteria bacterium | reverse complement strand
AACCTGGCGGGATGGTCGTTAGAGGATTTAAGAGATGGGCTAACGGCTGAATTAAGCCAGGCAGTCATCATTGCTGACTTAAAAGCGCTGGAATCTGGCCAGTTAGTTGACTATCAGTCACTATTGGCGCAGTGTCAGTCGCTATTAACGACAAGAATAAGAGCAGAAGGGATGTCAGGAACACATAAGAAACCAGACCCGATGCCTGAAGCGGTAACGACAGGGAACAGTACCCAGGTCGAGTGGCAGGTAGATACGCAGGCGATGACACCAACCTTGACGCTAGGTATTGCAGTGCTGGTAGATACCCGGTGTCAGGCGTATGCGGGTGAGGGGATCTATCGGATCAGTGTGGATGGCGAGGTGTTGCTACGGCGATTGCAATCGGCGGGAGATAACAAGCTGCATCTGCTGGCGGATAATCCGGTGTATGCCGCGCGGATCGTCAGGACTGGTGCGGTGCAGGTTCTGGGCAAGGTGAAGTGGGTCTCAGTGGGTTGAGTCCCGGCGTGAATAGTTAATCAGGAGTAACTGATGGGGATGGTGACATGTAAGGAGTGTGGCAAAGAGGTTTCGGATCAGGCGAAGGCTTGCCCGCATTGTGGAGTGGATAATCCGGGATCGTCCTGTGCCGATACGTTGGCTGGACTGATTGTGCTGGCGCTGATCGCTGCGGTACTGCTCTGGTGGCTCTGGCCAGAATCAGAGGAACCTGAGCTGTCGCCTGAACAACATGCGGCACAGGAGGCAGCCTGCCGACAGGATTTTGACTGCTGGCGGCAGAAACACCAGGGGGATGGCGTGTTTTGTGTTGAACAGATCGAAAAACAAGCCCGATGGGGCTATGAATGGACAGATGCGTGGTATGAGCCGAAGTTTGAGCTGATTCGCTGGCATAACCAGGCATCAGGTTCTCTGACTTATACTGGCGATCAGGTGCGGTTTCAGAACAGTTATGGTGCCTGGCAGAACATGGTATATGAGTGCGACATTGATCCGGTTACAGATCAGGTATTGGGTGTACGGGTCAGGCCCGGCAGGCTGTAACCTGAATATCAGCCCTGTGATTTTTACAATGGAGGAGACAAGACAGCATCACACAGGAATTTCCGTGCAAGTTGTAAGTAACATCGCATTTATTTAATGTGTGCTATAGAACGATAGGAGTGACGGATGGAAATCGTTGTTTTTTGGTCAATTGCAGGTGCCATTGCACTGGTAGTGGGTTATCGTTGGCTGGCCAAACATTGGCAGACAGCAGGGCATCATTGGTTTGTGAGTCACTTGGGGGCAGGG
>JAHDCB010000072.1 GCA_020630035.1 Gammaproteobacteria bacterium | reverse complement strand
TTCTGGCGACCCTCGGAGAAGCCCCTGACGGGTAACGCCGAAACGAATTTTATGTACCCCAGCTATTACGCCACATCAATTTGAATCACACCCGGCGTGCCGCCTGAAGTGCAATTTTTGTATAGTAATCAGATTCAGACTGTGTCATATCGCTCAGATTGTTGTATCAGAACAGGCTATGAAACAGATGGGTTTCAGAACTGTGCCTCATCGGAGGCTGGATCTAACAGCTCAACCGGTATGCCTCGTGCCTCCAGTGTATCGCCACGATGTTGCAAAAAACGCTGGAAGCTCGGCTGGTACTGGTAGGCACCGCTGATGACATAATCCAGCACCGCATGCAGATGAAAGGCCTCTAAGCTGGTTTCTGCCCGGAAGATTTCGTGACCCTGCCGATCAAAAAATACCAGGCTCGGGCCAAAGTGCAGGCCTAACTGACGTGCCCATGCAGTCGCCGGTAATCGCTCACCACCTGGTGTCTGCACCACTTGTGGCGACCAGCGATTCAACAGCGCAACATCCAGGTTAGTCAGGGCGGTCGCGATCGCCGGCTGCTGCAGTCGCTGGCGCAGGGCGGTGCAATCGGCACAGTCCGGTTCACTGAAGATCACCAGTAACGGACGCTGACGCGGCTTACTGTCAAGTTGAAGTGGGTGTGGTAAGGCAGCCGCTAGCGGGGTCAGGGGTTGCGTGTTCCGATTGCCTGACAATGGTGCTTGCGGTTGTTCCGCCTGCGGACGGGCAATGACATAGTCCAGTGCCTGACGAAATTTATCTGGTGGCAGATAGCCATTCAGACGCAACATAGTCTCGCCCTGGTCATCCAGAAAGATCAGAGTTGGGGTATAGTGCACCCGCTGCGCCTGGGCGTATGCCTTTTCAGTGGTGAGCTGCTGGTTCAGGTCAGTGACTTCCCGATCACCCCAGATATTCAGGGCAATAACGTGGAAATGTTGCTGCACCTGACGGGCAATGTCCGGATCGCCGAAATTATCGCGTAACAGCCTCGCGCAATAAGGACAGCCATCCTGGTAAAAATACAACAACAGCCGTTTATCCGCTGCAGCCGCTTCGGCGACATCTTCCCCCAGATCTAAAAAAGACTGGGTGAACCAGGCCGGTTGTTCGTGATAACCCGGATTGACCAGGCTGGGTGGCAGATTGGCCTCAGATGCCGCCTGCGTGATTGCGGACAACAGCCCGCAACATAGAAGAAAACAACATTTTTTAATTGACATCATGCTACGACAGACTTTTAAGGTAATGGAAATATGGCGTATCAGGTATTAGCGCGGCGCTGGCGGCCTAAGACATTTGCTGAGCTGGTCGGGCAAGCTCATGTGGTACAGGCATTACAGAACGCACTGCGCCAACAACAAGTGCATCACGCCTATCTGTTTACCGGCACCCGAGGCGTGGGTAAAACCACCCTGGCGCGCATTCTGGCAAAGGCACTGAATTGCGAATCTGGTGTGGTACCGGAGCCGTGCGGCACCTGCGCCGTCTGCCAGGCGGTGGATGCCGGGCGTTTTGTGGACCTGATCGAAGTGGATGCCGCTTCAAAAACCGGGGTGGAGGATACTCGTGACCTGCTGGACAATGTGCCGTATGCACCAACCCAGGGTCGCTACAAGGTGTACCTGATCGACGAGGTACACATGTTTTCCAAACACAGCTTTAATGCGCTGCTGAAGACACTGGAAGAGCCACCACCCCACGTCAAGTTTCTGCTGGCGACCACCGATCCGCAAAAACTGCCGGTAACGATTTTATCGCGTTGCCTGCAATTCAGCTTGAAGCATTTGTCGCTGGCGCAGATTGCCGCTCAATTCGGACATATCCTACAAACCGAGCAGATTGATGCTGAGCCCGAAGCACTGGAACTGCTCGCCCGGGCAGCAGATGGCAGCATGCGGGACGGACTCAGTCTGCTGGATCAAGCGATTGCATTTGGTGGTGGCTCAGTGCGACATGAAGATGTCCGGCAGATGCTCGGCATTGTCATGACCGAGCTATTGCCTGGCATCCTGACCGATGTACAACAAGGCGATGCCGCAGCGGCGCTGGATAAGGTGCACCAAGTCGCCCAGCAGACCCCTGATTTTCACGGCCTGACCAAAGAATTATTGCTGTTACTGCATCATATCAGTCTGCTACAGGCTGTGCCGACCGGCTGGCAACCCAGTTGGGGCGATGAGGCCACGCTACGTCAGCTGGCCGAATTACTCAGCCCGGAAGATAGCCAGTTGTATTATCAGATTGCACTGCACGGGCTGCGCGACCTGCCACTAGCGCCGACGGTACAGAGCGGTTTTGAAATGATCATTCTACGGATGCACGCCTTCCGGCCCGCAGCACAAACAACACCCAGCAAGCCAACAACGCCAGCCGCCTCGCAGCCACAACAATCACCAACCCCCGCAGCACCCAGGCCAGTACCAGCCAAGCGCCCACCCAGACCAGACATTCCGGATGCACCACCCCTGGGTGCAGCAGCACCTGCCACATCGACATCAGCAACACCGGCTGTACCAGCAGGAGATTTTGCCGACTGGCACCAGGTGGTACCGCAATTATCTGTGGCTGGCATGACCAGACAACTGGCACAGCATGCAACCGTACAGGATTGGGATGGCAAGACATTGCGCCTGCTGGTACAGCCACAAGTCACCTCTCTGATCGGTTCGCGCAGCGAGCAGAAACTACAGCAGGCTCTGTGTGATTATCATGGCTCTGCCCTGAAGCTGCGCCTGCTGGCAACACAGGAACAAGCAGTAGACTCGCCGGTCGCCCGCCAGGCAGCAGCGCAGGCTGAGCAGCAACAGGCTGCCGAACACAGCATCAGGCAGGATCGGCAGGTGCAGGTATTGCAACAAACGTTTGATGCACAGATCGTCCCGGGTTCGATTCGCCCACTGACAACGGATTAACCGCGCTGATAACCATCACGCCGTAACATATCACGGATGCCACGCAACGCCTGACGGGTCCGGTGCTCATTCTCAATCAGGCCAAAACGGACAAACTGATCACCATACTGGCCAAACCCGATCCCGGGCGATACGGCGACCTTTGCATCACACAGTAACTTTTTACAAAACTCCAACGACCCCATAGCAACATAAGGCTCCGGAATCGGTGCCCAGACAAACATCGTCGCCTGCGGCCTTGCCACAGCCCAGCCAAGTTTATTCAGACCATCACACAACACATTGCGGCGCGACTGATACATACAGCGGATCTGTTCCACACAGTCCTGTGACCCCTCCAGTGCTGCGATCGCAGCCACCTGGATCGGGGTGAACATACCGTAATCCAGATACGACTTCACCCGACCTAACGCAGCAACCAGGGTCTCATTACCCACCATAAAACCAACACGCCAGCCCGGCATGTTATAGCTCTTCGATAACGAAAAAAATTCGACCGCGATGTCAGTTGCACCCGGCACCTGCAAAATAGAGGGTGCCTGATAACCATCAAACACAATATCGGCATACGCCAGATCCTGCACAACCCAGATCTGATGCTGCCTGGCAATCGCAATCACTCGTTCAAAAAACGCCAGGTCAACACACTCAGTGGTCGGATTACCCGGATAATTCAGCACCAGCATCTTCGGCCTGGGCCAGGACTCAGTGATCGCCTTTTTCAACGCCGCAAAAAAATCGGTACCCGGCTGGGTTGAGATACTGCGCACATCCGCACCAGCAATAATGAAACCATACGGATGAATCGGATAGGCCGGATCCGGCACCAGCACGGAATCACCCGGCCCGACACAAGCCAGCGCCAGATGCGACAAGCCCTCCTTAGAGCCGATCGTGACAATCGCCTGGGTTTCCGGGTCCAGATCAACCGCATAACGACGCTGGTACCAGTCACAGATTGCCCGACGCAGTCGTGGAATACCCTTCGACATCGAATACCGGTGGGTATGCGGACGTTGCGCCGCCTCCGTCAGCTTGGCAACAATATGTGGCGGCGTTGGCTGGTCCGGATTACCCATACCAAAATCTATGATATCCTCGCCCCGCGCTCGTGCCTCCGCCTTAAGTGCATTCACAATGGCAAAGACATAAGGCGGCAAACGCTGAATGCGCTGGAATTGTTCCATCTGAGCTGCTGACAAGAGAGAACTCCGGGAGAGAAAAAACAGTATGAATTTAACGCTGGATAATGTGGCAGGATCGTATCAGATTACGGCGTGCGAAGCTGGTCATTATCAGATACAAGGCCGACTATATCCACCCAGCCTGCTGATTCTGCCGGATCAGCTGATCACTGACTGGTCCGTGGCGAATATCCACGACTTACGTAGTGAAGACCTGGCACCTGTTGTGGCACATCAGCCCGACCTGGTATTAGTGGGTACCGGCAAAACACAACAGTTTCCTGACCTGACCATATTACAACCACTGCTGGATGCGCAGATCGGCTTTCAGATCATGCACAACCGCGCAGCCTGCCAGACCTACAATATTGTACTGGCAGAAGGCCGTCAGGTCGTGCTGATGTTACTCGGCGAATAATTATTCAGGGGGCGCACAACCGTGCTCCCCCTACATAATCCGGAGCCTGTCAGACCAGACCAGAAAAACGTTCAAAGAACGCGCTGAGTTTATCCAGTACAGCTTGTCTCTTCACGGCATAACTATTGTTTTCATCGAACAGGGGAGTCGGCGGCAGAATCTCCCCAATAGCTGGACCATTTACCGGAATCGCACCATCCCGGAATGCATTCTTCACAAGCACCTGCGTCTTATCCGCTTTGAGCCTTTCATCCGTAATAATCTGGTCCAGTTGTGCAGTCTTCTGAGCCACAACAAACTCAGTCCATGCCACGTCAACCTGAGAGCTCACCGAGACAGAATCCACAAACTGTTCAATCAGATCCCGCTTACTGCGCAGACTGGGGCTGGCACGGATGGCACGCTCAATAGTCGCCCGGATTTCCCGGTCTGCGCTGCAACCCTTCTGCTGCAAATACTCCTCAACCAGCATCAGGATGTAATCCACAGTGACCTCGACCTGCCGGATCAACTCAATCTCAAACACCACATCATCGTTAATCGGCTCTTTATCCGCACTGGAAACCTGACGCAATTCAGCGTACAGATTCAGGTACAGGCTCTGGTAATCCTGGACATCACGCTCGCTGAGAATATCGTTACCAGCAAAATCGTCGAATGCCATCAGAATATTTCTCAGCCGTAAAATCCGGCCAAAGAGTCTGATAAACGCTTTTTCAGCCGCTTCACCGACAACTGCTCTACCCAGCGGAAAGTCGCCGACCAGCTTGCTGACCTGCGCCTGATACTCCCGATAATACTCAATATATGGCCTCAGCAGCACAATACCGTGCGCACCCTGATGACCGAACAAGGTCAGTGCATCATTCGTCGCCTGCTGAAGATCACGGAAAGAGACGATATTACCGTAGGTCTTCACCGAATTGAGAATACGATTAGTGCGGGAATAGGCCTGAATCAACCCGTGGTCACGCAGATTCCGATCCACCCAGAGGGTATTCAACGTCGTGGCATCAAAACCAGTCAGAAACATATTCACCACGATCACCAGATCCAGCTCGCGTTGTTTCAGACGTTGTGACACATCCTTGTAATAATTCTGAAACTTATCAGCGGAAGTGTCGAAACGGGTCTTGAACAAGGCGTTGTAATCCCCGATCGCAGCTTCCAGAAAATCACGCGCACCCTGATCCAGACCTGCCGTCTCAAACCCCTCCTCACCCAGCACACCATCCTCTGTCTGCTCATTCGCCGCCAGGCTATAGATCAAGCCGATCTTCAACTGCTGTGCAGGTGCGACATCCTGTTGTTGCCGTGCAAACTCAGCATAATAACGTTTCGCCGCCTCAATTGAGGCCGTGGCAAACAACGAATTAAAGCCGGTCAACTGTCTGCCATGATGACGATAACTGACACAACGTTTGGTCTTCTGCGCAAAATGTTCACGGATATAACGCACAACCAGAGCAATACGTTCCGGCGCT
This sequence comes from Gammaproteobacteria bacterium, assembly GCA_020630035.1. Taxonomy (GTDB): domain Bacteria; phylum Pseudomonadota; class Gammaproteobacteria; order Chromatiales; family Chromatiaceae; genus JAHDBG01. Next base: position 2,019 of record JAHDCB010000072.1, on the reverse strand, counting down.
AACAGGGCTTGCTCCGTATCAATCGCCGCTACCTGTTTGTCCCTGAGGTCGGGTGCTGCGCTGAGTGTGTTGATATAGTCAACACGAAACGGCAACACATTCTTATCGTTGATCGCGTCCACAATCGTATAGGCATGCAGCTTGTCGCCAAACACCTGCTCGGTGGTGCTTTTGCGTGGATTAGCCTGAGCCCCGGCATTGTCAACAAAGATCGGCGTGCCAGTGAAACCAAACAAATGGTAACGTTTAAAGGCACGCGTAATATCGGCATGCATATCGCCAAACTGACTGCGATGACACTCGTCGAAAATCAGCACCACATGGGCACCATAGACCGGGTGCTTTTGATTCCTGGCTACAAAACGACTGAGCTTCTGGATAGTTGTGATGATAATGCGCGCATCCGGATCTGCCAGTTGCCGTTGCAACACTGCTGTCGATGTATTGGAATTGGCCGCACCTTTCGCAAAGTGCTCATATTCACGCATCGTCTGGTAATCCAGATCCTTGCGATCCACCACAAACAACACCTTATCCAGGCCCGGCAGATCGCACGCCAATTGTGCCGCCTTGAAACTGGTCAGAGTCTTGCCACTGCCAGTGGTATGCCAGATATAGCCACCAGCAACCACCGTGCCAAGCTGCTTATAGTGCGAGCTGATCATAATACGTTGCAACATCTCTTCTGCCGCAACAATCTGATACGGTCGCATCACCAGCAACTTGTGGTCTGTATCAAACACACAATACCGGGTCAGAATATTTAACAACGTGTGGCGAGCAAAAAAGGTCTTCGTAAAATCAGACAGATCCCTAATCTGCCGATTCTTCGCATCAGTCCACCAACTAGTGAAGGCAAAATTATGCGCGGCTTTCTGACGACGGCGTCCGCCACGCTGTTCCTCCAGGTGACCAGAACGCACTGTATTGCTGTAATACTTAGTCAGAGCACCGTTACTAATCACAAACAACTGGACATACTCAAACAGCCCGGAGCCTGCCCAGAAACTATCACGCTGATAACGGTTAATCTGATTAAACGCCTCCCGAATATCCACGCCCCGACGCTTCAGCTCAATATGCACCATCGGCAGGCCGTTAACCAATATGGTCACATCATAACGATTGGCCCGCTTGCCCTCTGCTGCATACTGATTGATAACTTGCAAGCGATTATTGTGAATATGCTGCTTGTCAATCAGATAAATGTTCTTACTGGTACCGTCATCCCGTTTGAGAACCTGGACATAATCTTTCTGAATACGCATGGTCTTTTCGACCATGCCATCGTTCTTATCAGCAATTGATGCCGCAAAAAAACGCTTCCATTCCGTATCAGAAAATGACAGCTTATTGAGTGCGGCTAATTGACAGCGCAGATTAGCAACCAGATCAGCCTCACAAGTCAGAGGCAGATGCTCATACGCTTGTGATGTCAATTGCCTGATCAGAGCTTGCTCCAGTTCTGCTTCAGACTGATATGCAGTTTCACGCACCTCATCAAACAAAAATTCGGCGACGACCGTACTTTCGTTGGCTAGTGCAATCGGCTGAATACCATAAGGTGTCAGATTTTCACTCATGGGATATATTGATCTACAACCCGGAAGGTGCTTCCGGTAAATCACCTGCTTCTTTCCTGACAGGTGCACCATCCTGCCAGATGATAGCGTAATGACCTAGCCGCCGCTTTTTATCCAGAGCCTTGCTGACAGCCTGACGCAATACTTCAAGTTGTTGTTGTCCTGCTAACGAAGGCACGGTTTTTTTTATTACATGCATCAGTTGGTCTCTTTAAGCAGAAGTTGATAATAGCCATTGTGCACGATATCACGCTCATGACCGCACTGCTCAAACACAAGTATCGGATTTTTACCATCGTTCATAAAACATATACACCTGTCAACGCGATAGCTGAAACTTCCCAGTAGATGATAGAGGATACGGGAAAACCGCCGTTCTATATCCGTAACAGGAATGTTGTGTCCGCCGTGATAAACACGTTCAGCCACCCGTAGT
>JAHDCB010000071.1 GCA_020630035.1 Gammaproteobacteria bacterium | reverse complement strand
AAGACGACAATGGCAAACAGGAAATCTACATCCATGCCGAAAAAGACCAGAACAATGTCGTCAAACATAACGAGACCACCGAGGTCGGCAACGACCGGACCGAAAATATCGGCAACAACGAGACCATCACCATCGGCAATGATCGCACCGAGCAGGTTGGCAATAACGAAATCATTACTATTGGTCATGACCGAACCGAACAGGTCGGGAATAACGAGAATGTGACAGTCAGCGGTAATCAGACGACACTCGTCAAACTGAACCAGGCCGAGACCATTCTGGTTGCGAAGGCCCTGACGGTAGGTGCCGGCTATCAGGTCAGTGTCGGCGCATCAAAGAATGAAACAGTGGGTCTTTCCAGCACAGAACAGGTCGGGCTGCTGAAACAGACCGTCGTCGGCAAGCGTTATGTCCTGCAGGTGGGCAACAGTTCACTCACCCTGAAGGCGGATGGCACCATCCTGCTGGAGGGCAAAAAGATCTCGATCAATGGCGCAAAAAAGGTCGAAATCAATGGCAAGATGGTGGACATTAATTAGCTGAAACCATGCTGTTACACAATCACACGCCCTTTCCCGCCATTGCCTGGCCCAGCCTTGATCAACAGGGCCGTGAACAGACCAGCCTGGTGGTACGGGTCACCTGCGCCCTGCAGGCACCCGATGAACAGGGGATATGGTCGCTGCGTCCTGCGCCGGAGCAGGGCGAACTATACGGTGAGGACGTGTTTTACGATGATCAGGACGATCCGCAAACCACATCGGTCGCTGCTGAAAGCGATTATTGTTCCGGCAAACCACACACAGACATCCTCCTGAATGCGGTTGCCTGGGCACCTGGTATACAGCCTGTCGCCAGCTGGACCTGCGGACTACAGATGCTGCGTCTGTACAGGGATCGACACCGGCATCTGCGGACAGTCACGCTTATCGACAAGACCCTGCAGGTGTATGGCCCGCACCACTGGCAACTTAACCGGGCACTGGGCTACCGGCGCTGGCAACTGACTGAGCCGGAACCGATCCGCCGGTTACCGATCCGGTATGAATATGCCTATGGTGGCTGCATACCTAACCCGGATCCGGCACCGGATGCGGATCCCTATCTGGCCTGTCATGCCGGAAATCCTGTCGGATGTGGTCTGGTACACCCGATACAACTGGATCAGGCCCCGCAACAGATTCCGGCCCCGCAGATCGTTCTGGCCGAAGAGGCCGGACAACTCCGTCAGACCATCACCCGCAGGCGACTGCCAGTACCCTTGCGTGTCGCCGGGCTGGGCATCATTCATCGTGCCTGGCAACCCCGGCGGGATAAGACTGGTACCATGGATGCCGACTGGTTGGCCAGCAAGGCACCCCTGCTACCAGATGATTTTGACGCAGCGCACCAGAATGCGGCACCGGAAGATCAGCAGATCCCCGGCTATGCCAGGCCTGGCGATCTGATCCTGTTGCACCAACTGTACCGTAAACTCATTGTGTTGCGTATCCCGGAGATCGCCTTTATCGCGGGCTGGCGTGTACAACCGACGCAGGCCTATCAGCCCGCACTGCCTGATCTGGACACCGTACTGCTGGACCTCCAGGCCGAAGATCCGGCAGACTGGTCGGTCAGCCTGAGCTGGCGCAAGCAACTACCTGCTGCGACAGAAGCTCGTCTGGATCTACGGGTCGGCGCAGCACTCCGGGCCTCGCTGACCGGGGCTGCCGATGCGTAACTACACAGCGCGACAGAACGGACGCCAGCGGGTAATCTGCCTGTGTCCCAGCATCAACAAGACCCAGATCGGCAATGTCGTGGTACCCATTCCGTATCCGGTACAACAAAGCCTGGCTGAGGCGAAAAAGGTCAGTCGCAACGTCCGTTTTAACCGGGACCAGGCCTTCACTTCGGCCAGCCATACCCGCAAGGTCACCGGCGATGCGCCCGGACGCCTGAAGGGCATCATCAGCAACACCACCAGCGCGAAGGCAGCACCCAAACAACATTCACGCAATATCCGCATCAACAAAAAATGGCTGGTACGCTGCGGCGACCGGTTTACAATGAACAAAAACAATACGCAGGGTACGCTGGTCTGCAGCCCGCCACCCGCAGGCCCTGCGATCAGTGACGATGGCCGGATAGAGGCTGCGGATGATGCCACGCCAGATACCGGCCTGCTGCCAGAAGCACACGACTATCACCCAAGCCATCTGGCGGAATATGAAGAACATATCCGCCAGACCTTTGCCGATAGCCAGAAAAACTGGCGCGATTTTGTCAGCTTATGGCGCAGCGATCCGGTTGGCGCACTGGTGCAGCAGGCCAGTAAGACACAACAGGCACTGAAAGAAACCCTGGCCAACATAGCCGATGATGCAGGCCAGTGGGTAACCCGGCAGGCAAACCAATACACCAACTGGTGGCATACACATGGACAGAAGGCCTGGCAGGATGCAGGTCTGGGAACGATTGCTAACGCGGCAGCAACATTAGCACCCATCGCCTTGGGCACTGCAGCAGACGTTATCAACCCGGCCAGAAAGATAAATGCCGTCGGCAAGATCGGCAAGGCCGTAGGCACAGGTAAGTCAGGAGGAAAAGGTGGCGGCGGTGGTAATAAGAATAAGATCACAAAAAATAGTCCATTCCAGATAGCTAAGAAAGGTGGAAAGCATTCTGGATTTCTTAGAAATTACTCAAAAAAAACGCCTGCTCAAATAAAAAAAGGTATTAAGAGTCTACAAAAACAAATTGATCAGCATGAAGCACTCTTGAAAAACCCGAAAAGTACAATGAAAAAGCTAGGCAAAGGTAATTGGGACACTTTAGATTCTCGTCAAAAAAAAGCACTACTTGAGAAAAAATGGCCATCAGATATTAAGCGTCAGAAAGAGCTTCAAAACATACTGCAAAATTTATTGAATGGAGGATAATACGATGCAGGATGATGCATACAAGAACTATTTATGTGATCTCTGTTTTTTGCTAAGAGATAAAGCAATAGAAGCAAAAAATGAAAAAATTAATGCTTTAAATACAAAAGATGAAGAATACCAAACTGGTTACCTTATGGCTTTTTATGAAGTCGTGTCTTTAATCAAGCAGCAAGCTTATGTATTTGAAATTGACCTGAAAAAATTGGGTTTAGAAAATATAGACCCGGAACTTGATTTGTTATAAATGTGTACTAATTATGTCGTACGCTATACTTTGTGTAAGCTGGAATTTTGCTCAATTAGTCTGGTGCCGAGTTTGTACTGATATTTACAATTGAATAACCCAGATTGTATGTAAGAGTAAAGTTCATGAAGTCCTAAACCTAGTCTGGACACCGTGCTGCTGGACCTCCAAGCCGAAGATCCGGCAGACTGGTCGGTCAGCCTGAGCTGGCGCAAGCAACTACCTGCTGCGACAGAAGCCCGCCTGGATCTGCGGGTCGGCGCAGCACTCCGGGCCTCGCCGACCGGGGTTGCCGATGCGTAACTATACAGCGCGACAGAACGGACGCCAGCGGGTAATCTGCCTCTGTCCCAGCATCAACAAGACCCAGATCGGCAATGTCGTGGTACCTATCCCGTATCCGATACAACAAAGCCTGGCTGAGGCGGCAGAAGCAATACCACCAGCGCGAAGGCAGCGCCCAAGGAAAAGGTGGCGCAGGGAAAAAACACTCAAAAAGGCTATCAGGTTTATCTCAAAGCCAGGCTGACACCGTTTTAGAAACAGCGCAGGTACCATATAAAGGATCAACAAAAGCAGGTCATGCGTTATCAAAACATGCTGGCAGATTTCCTGAAACCTGGGGAAAACTATTCGGGCCTCAAAGAGACTGGAATAAGCAGGCAATGAAACATGTAAACGAATTTATTTCGGGCCCTGGTAAATTTAAGGAAACTACCACAAATAAAGGTATAACCTTTTTGGAAAAAAGATTGGAGGATGGCAGGGGTATCAGACTGAATAGAGACTTTACATTTAAAGGATTTATTGATTAAGAGGGTAAAATGCAAGAGCTTATAGAAGTTGTTTTAGAAAATATTTCACCAGAAAAAATTCACCCTATAATAAAAGATTTACTAAAAAAAAATGAAAATATTATTGAAATTCAATGTAGTGAGGAGCTTGACTTCCTCGAAAAAGGTAAAATATCTGGAAGTGACATTATGTCGTTTATCAATCTTCCCGACGATGCGTGTTTATATGTAAAGATTAGAGAGCTGAAAATAGATAATGTTAATATCGCATGTGTCTTATTACGACTGGTAAAATATGGAAAACAATTTGATATTGATTTCAATTTTGATGAAAAAAATACAGAAGATACAGGCATAAAAATTTTTATGGAAAAGATGCATGGATATACCATAAATCTTGGCGAGATCTATCAAATCGGGCACTGGTTTTGTGGAATAGAGCCGGCTTCAGATAAAGAAACCAGATATTTTACTGATTATGAGGCAGGCCCTTTGGTACTAATATAGAAGGTTATGATAAATTATTGATAGTTTTTGTTGGAATCCAGACAGACTGCAGGCGCAAAAGTGTGTTCATACGTAATGGACAGAACACCTTAATATCAGATAGCGTAAACAGGTTCTGCCTTGGTTTAGCCTGAGATTTTTAAAGACGGAAAGCAAGATGTCAAGCAGTACTAAAGGAGGGACTAAAAAATGCAGAAATTCAAACAAGAATAAAGGTGATTGCGCAGAGTATCTTGTTAAAAAATACTATGAAAATAAAGGTTACAAGGCATTAGATACTGACACATTAAAAAGTGGTAGCGGTCATGGTATTGATCATGTTTTTTTTAAAGGAAACGAAGTGGTATGTGTAGAGACTAAAAATAAGGATGTAAACCTTTCTAAGCTACAAATTGCAGGTGGCAAGATATATGTCAGGGACTGTATTGAATATATGTGGTGGGGGTATGAAAGAAGTGAAGATCCTAAGGAAAAGAGAGACGCTGAAGAAGGGAAAGATCTTGGAAAAAAGAAAGATCGTAGAAAGATGAATAGTTGGAAGAGATCCTATGGCGTTGAAGAAGATGAATATGGAAACCGCAAGTTCCTTAACGCCTTAGGATATTTACAGAGTAAAATAAAAAATGCAGAGAAAGTTACATATACAGTATGCCGCGTTTGGGTAGACGAAAGCGATGATACTGGCTGTTATGGTCAAGACAGCCCGGAAGATAACAAACCTAACGCTGGGTTCTGTAAGTTAGATGACGCCCGAAAGGACGATAATCTCGTTTTTTGTGAATGGGGTGATGGTAAAATAGAGAAGAAAGGGGAAATCTGATAATTTACCAATGTGAATCAGAACTTAAAATATAGTCACCATCCAGAATTTTCATGTATATACCTCATTTTTACAATCTGCGAGGAACAATCTGATGGAAAGAAGTCAATTTGTGTTAGACCTGGTCTCAAAAAAAGATAGTTTTTACCGGGAAAAATCTGACTGGATATTTTCAGATGAACAAAATCAATCTGGCCTGTGGGAAAGTTTTACCTGGTTACTTGATAATATGTATACACAAGATGATCCTACTTTATCCGATACGATTCTATTAAGGTTTGCTGGCTGGTATTTGCATTATGCCCAGTATGCCTGGGCCAGACTTGGTGATAAGGCACTACAAAAAAAAAGTTTTGCGGATGCCGGCTGGTGTGCTTATCAGAGTATCAGAGTACTCGTTGAGGTAGGGCGTATTCGCGGACGTATCAACCTGGGGTTTTCATCCGGGGACATGATGCATTGGTGGACTAACCTGTTATTGTCAGGCTGGTATGAAGAAGCCGATGAAATTATGCAATATACATTAGCTTCTACCAACGATAGTGATAACCAGGGGGTTATGGGTGAAGGTGGTAACTCACTGGATACTTCCAGCTTTTTCTTAATGGAACTCTATTGCCTCTGGAAAAAAAAGCCTTTTGACCGGGATGACTTTGATCACCCATTGGATAATGGTCTGGATACGCCCTTTATCTATGATGAAGTCTTACCCCACTGGAACACTAAAGATTTGCAACAGGTTGATGATCTGGTCAGCGTTATGGCTGATTATCATCTCACTCGTACGATTGAGCAGGACGAAGATACAGATGAGGAAGACCAAGACCATTTTGAATTCAGTCACCCACATCACTGGCTCTATCCCTTTGAGATCCTGGCCTGGTTGAAGGTACGTAGTATGAGTGGGTTATCCAATCCTGACCAGTACACCCATCCACTGATGAATCAGCCCTTGGCCGAGCCGATTACTGACGCCCCCTTGCCTCGTCCGACCAACCACAAGGAGACCAATCAGATTCTGGATCTGGTGTGCAAACATTACCCGACAGCGCGACTCTGACGGGGAGCATCCATGCCACACACCAGTCTGGCATTTCTGGCTGAACTGCATGCTGAGCGGCTGGCGGACAGCACCTGGCCGAATGCTGACCCGGAGTTGCCCGGCGAGCAGGCGTTTGTGGATACGGCGCAGACACTGAGCAAGCAACCACTCGTCCGGGCGGCACTGCCGGACATTATCCAACAGGAAGACCTGGAGCCTGTTGTGCGGCAACTCGCTGTATATGTCGGCCTGTTGGGAGAAGATGTTGCGTATAAGACGCGATTGCTGGATAGCATCTATCAGCACGAGGCACCGCTGGACATCACACCGAGCCTGGCCTGGCTGACCGGTGATGCGCATGATCAGGCACTGACACTACTGGCACAACAAACCAGTGCGGTTGCGCTGGAGACCCTGGCCGAGCGGTGCATGGCGCGTGGGCAGGAATCTGTCCATCTGTCGGCGTTTCTGGTGCAGGGCGAGCCACGTTATACCGGTGGCTATGCTGATCAATTGTTCGCGCGCGTTGCTGCGCCTCCCCTGATCCATCTGCTGCAGCAACGCTTTACTCAGGCAGAAGATACAGCAATCAAATGCACTATTGCGCATGCGCTGTTGCATTGCCACGATGCAGATGCGCTGACCTGGTTATGCTCGACAGAAGGCATTCTGGCGGATGCTGCCACTGTCTTCGCAGTGCTGGGTAAACCAAGAGAGTCCGATCTGGAGGCCTGCTTCCGCGCGGAGCAATCAGGTCTCGACGATACGCTGCTGTGTGCTATAGCAGATAATCTGGAATATTACGGCAGTCCCTGGAGCTTTAATGCGTTGCAGAACGCCGGAGATCTGGCGACAGAACCTGCTGTTGCAGCAGCCTTCCACCGCCTCATGCTCAACTTTTTTGATACACAGCATGAGCCGCTTTTTCCCGGTGTGCTGCTGCTGGAAGAAACCGAGCAACACAAGCCGCATTATCAGCAACGGGTCAACCGGTTCTGGACGCAGCAGAGGGCCTACGTCAATCAGACCATGCGTCCGCACCGTTATCTGCGCCATGACTTTTTCGATCTCAGCGATCTGTTGCGCCGTTATCGTCATAGTGAAGAACAACATTATCCGCTGGCAGATCTGATCCGGCGCATTGAGTGGTGGACCGGTCAGCGCTATCCGTTTGACCCACATGCCCTGTACAGCACCCAGCAGCAGCAACTGGCCGCTATCCAGGCACAGGTTGATGCACTGCATCTGGAGTCCGGCCAGTGGTATCGCTGGGGCAAGGTATCCACATAGCGTGCACAGCGGCCCGGATCGTGTCCGGACTCAGGCTATGCTGATACTGCAGCTGGCACTACTAAGTTGCATATCTGCGGCGTACCGGCCTGCATCAGTCTGAATCGCACCCTATCATTCCATTTCCGGCCACACTGTAATATAATATTGCGAATCATTCTCATTTGCATTTGCAGGATTGAGCCTATGCGTCTTCTCACACGTCACACTTTGCTAACACGCACCAGACGACTGACCCGGGTCAGCCTGGCACTGCTTCTCAGCAGTGTACTGGCAGCACCCACAGTTGTCTCTGCGGAAGAAGTCGTGGTCTATTCCGCCCGTAAGGCGCATCTGATAGAACCCTTGTTCGATCGTTACACCCGGCAGACCGGGGTGAAGATCCGGTTGCTGACGGACAAGGCCGGGGCACTGGTACAG
>JAHDCB010000070.1 GCA_020630035.1 Gammaproteobacteria bacterium | reverse complement strand
AGGACGGGTATTCTGGCGACCCTCGGAGAGCAGATCAGAATAACGCTTGCCAGAAACCTGTGGTAGCAAGTCACCACATCAGTTTGAATCGCACCCGTCTGTAAACGGTAATCGTTCTCAGCCAGGAATCTGTGCAGCTAACTGATCCAGAGCCTGTTGTAAATTCTGCTCACTGGTCGCAATTGAAATACGCACATGCCCCGGCATTCCAAATGCACTACCAGGCACCGGCGCAATACCCGCCTGTTCAATCAGATATTCCACCAGTTGCACATCATTCTGTACTTCAGGCAGCCGCTCAATCAGCCCTTGCATCGCTGGAAAGACATAAAAGGTGCCATCCGTCGCAGCACACTGAATACCTGCCATCTGATTCAGCCGGGCCACAACCTTGTCATGCCGCCGCTTAAATGCCACCACCATATCTGTGACACAATCTTGCGGGCCACTCAGCGCTGCCGCTGCGGCAGCCTGCGACACAGATGCAGGATTCGAGGTACTCTGGGATTGCACCTTTTTCATCGCCTTGATAATCGGCGCAGAGCCAGCAGCATAACCAATACGCCACCCGGTCATCGCATATGCCTTAGACACGCCGTTCAAAACCAGCGTCCGGTCATATAAATCAGGGCAAACCTGCACAATGTTGCGGAAACTACCAGGCTGCCAGAGAACATGTTCATACATGTCATCAGAAACAATCAGAATCTCAGGATATTGACGCAACACTTCGCCCAGGGCTGCCAGCTCGTCTGCAGTATAGGCCATGCCAGTAGGATTAGAAGGGCTGTTGAGCACAACCAACCGGGTGCGCGACGTGATCGCAGCAGCCAGTTGCGCCGGCTGCATTTTGAAATTCTGCTCTGCTGTTGTCGGCACAATCACTGGCTTACCATCAGCCAGCAGCACCATATCCGGATACGACACCCAATAGGGTGCCGGAATAATCACTTCATCCCCGGCATTCAATAAGGCTTGTGCCAGATTATAAAAACTTTGTTTACCGCCACAAGACACCAGAATCTGATCTGCTACATAATGCAGTTGGTTATCTTGGGCAAATTTTTGCACAATAGCCTGTTTCAGCACCGGTGTCCCGTCAACCGGGGTATATTTCGTCTGGCCCGCCTGAATAGCCGCGATCGCCGCAGTCTTAATGTGTTCCGGGGTATCAAAGTCCGGCTCACCAGCACCCAGACCAATGATATTCTGTCCAGCGGCACGTGATGCATACACACGTGCCGTAATCGCCATGGTGGCAGAAGGCTTGACCGCCTGCACGCGGTCTGACAAAACAGCATTCATGTTAAATCAGTTAAATAGTGGGGCCTTCTGAAAAGGCTTTTTGATCGGATATGTCAGCGAAAAAACTTCAGCTACACAGTACTTATCAACCTGCCGGGGATCAGCCACAAGCGATACGCGACCTGGTACAGGGCCTGCATCATGGCGAGGCAGGCCTGACCCTGCTCGGTGTGACCGGCTCAGGCAAGACCTTTACGGTTGCCAATGTGATTCAGGAAATACAGCGGCCAACGCTAATCCTGGCACATAATAAAACATTGGCTGCTCAGCTTTACAGCGAATTCAAGCAGTTCTTTCCACACAATGCGGTGGAATATTTTGTGTCTTATTATGACTACTATCAACCAGAGGCCTATGTCGCTGCTTCCGACACCTTCATTGAAAAAGACGCCTCGCTGAACGAACATGTACAACAAATGCGGTTATCCGCAACCAAGGCACTGCTGGAGCGGCGCGATTGTATTATTGTCGCCACAGTATCTGCAATTTACGGCTTGGGTGATCCACGCCAGTACCTGAGTATGATGTTATTACTGGGGTTGGGTGATACGGTCGGGCAACGTCATATCGTGCGGCGCCTGGCAGATTTGCAATATACCCGCAACGACCTGGAATTGACGCGAGGCACCTATCGCGTACGGGGCGAGGTGATTGATATTTATCCTGCAGAATCAGACGACGAAGCGATTCGGGTAGAGTTATTTGACGATGAAATCGAATCACTCTCTGTCTTCGATCCACTGACCGGCGCAGTGATACGGAAACCGACTCGCTACACCGTCTACCCCAAAACACATTACGTCACACCACGCGAAGTGATTCTGGCCGCAATTGATCAGGTGAAGGTCGAACTGAAATTACGTCTGGCTGATTTACGTCAGCAGAATAAACTGGTTGAGGCACAACGCCTGGAACAGCGCACACAGTTTGATCTCGAAATGATGATCGAACTGGGCTATTGCTCTGGAATTGAGAATTATTCACGCTATATCTCCGGACGGGATGCCGGGGAACCACCGCCCACCTTATTTGACTATCTGCCGGACAATGCCTTGTTAGTGATTGATGAATCACACGTGACCATTCCACAACTTGGCGGTATGTATCGTGGCGATCGTTCGCGCAAGGAAAACCTGGTTGAGTATGGCTTTCGCCTGCCTTCTGCGTTAGATAACCGTCCATTACGTTTTGACGAATTTGCGGCGCGTGCACCACAAAGTATCTATGTCTCAGCAACGCCCGGGCGGTATGAATCAGAACACGCAAGCCTGACTGTTGAGCAGGTCGTCCGACCTACCGGACTGGTAGACCCCGATATTGATGTGCGCCCGGCCAGTACTCAGGTTGACGATCTGTTATCTGAAATTCAACAACGTATCCAGGCCAAAGAACGCGTGTTAGTGACCACGCTGACCAAGCGCATGGCCGAAGACCTGACTGACTATTTATCAGAACACGGCATCCGCGTACGTTATCTCCACTCCGATATTGATACCGTCGAGCGGGTTGAAATCATTCGTGATTTGCGCCTTGGCGTATTTGATGTCTTAGTGGGTATCAATTTGTTACGCGAGGGCCTGGATATGCCTGAAGTCTCTCTCGTGGCCATCTTAGATGCCGATAAAGAAGGCTTCCTACGCTCAGAGTCTGCCTTAATTCAAACCATCGGCCGCGCCGCGCGCCATGTCCATGGGAAGGCTATTTTATACGGCGATAATGTCACGAATTCTATGCAGCGAGCCATCGATGAAACACAGCGCAGGCGAGATAAACAATCTGCCTTCAATGCAGCACACAATATTACACCGCAAACAGTCAGAAAAGATGTTGCCGATATCCTGGAAACCAGTGTGCCCGGACGTATGCGACCCAAGACGCGCCATGACCAGGTCACACCGGGTAGCAACACCGCACCAGTATCAGATCCCTTAGTCGCATTAAAAGAGATCAAACGCCTGGAAAAAACGATGTATGCCTTATCACGTGAACTTAAATTTGAAGAGGCCGCCAAGATACGCGATCAAATTAAACAGATACAGAGCAACTTCTGACAGCATCTGGATACGCCACACCCATCATAAAAAAAGCTGCTGAAAAATATCTTTTTCAGCAGCTTTCAGGTGTCTGGCAGCAATAGTAGATTACAAAGGACAACCTGCCGCCGCAACAGCCGGATGTTCTTCGTTGCATACAGCGCAGGATACGGTAATTGCATCAGCAACGGTGTATGTCATACCGCCCTGTTCCAGAACCAGCGGCAGACGAGTATCCGCTTCCAAGTCTGAAGAAAATGGCAATGTCACAAAACTCAGATGAGTACCTTCCTGGTTAACAGTAAATCCGGTGATTTCCTGACCACCCAGGGAGACCGTCATTGAGTCCTGAAAGCCGATGCCAATTACATTAACCAACAGACCACCATGTGCTGGGGCACTATCCGGCGTCACGGAGGCTACGGCAAGTGTTTGCACCGGCTGACCAGGAACATTGTCAGACTGATCGCCCATGCCACCGATAATACCAGCTATGACTTCAGTCGGAGCCGTGACTGGCTTCGCCTCAGTGCTGGGCAACAGATCAACCAGCTCTTCGATCATAGCAGGAGCTAACACATCATCCTGCGCCGGATCAGCCAAACGATCCAGGATCTTATCCAGCATAGGATCAATACTCACAATAGCTGCCTCATCCGCAGCATACAACGCCAGATCAGCCTCGCTATTCACCAAACCGGATAAACCAGCCAGCACTGCTCCGTACCAGCCTGCTGGTGTGTTTTCAATCGCATGATTTCTGGGGTCGGTCGGGTTCTCTGACACAATATCAACATGGCCCAACCCGAAGTCATCCGCAGTCTTCCGGTTAGACTTCGCAACGTGGTCGTCCTCAAGGACTCCCTGCTTGCTCATACCTACAGCGCGCTTTACAGCAATCTCCGTAATCGGCGTAACGACGAAATGAGCGGGCCCGGCAATCACTTTAGCTGAACGTAACGTGCCTGCGCCGATATCAAATGTCTTACCACTGAGTTCGTCCACATAAGAGCCACCTTGACAGGCAACATATGCCAGGCCATGGTAATTTAATACGCCGAAAGACACATGACCATCTTCACTGGTAACAGGGCCCGCTAATACTTTGTTACTGTGTGCCTTACGTAATTCACACTGAGCTCCCGTCACCGGGCCTTTTGCCAGGTAGGCGGTAACGGGGCCGGCCGAACTCTTGGCACAAGCGTGCAATAAGAATGGCAAGATGACAGCCAGAACTGCATTACGTAACGATTTCATACGACCTCCTGAAACCTGATCTTAAAATAGTATGGAGCTTCAGGCAATATCAGAAGCCCTGGATTAACAAAACGGTGCAATCTCAATGAGATGTGGCACTCTCAATTAGCCTAATGACTTGATTTTAGCCCTTTTCCGCGCTGGCTGCGTTGCAACTCGTCGCAATAGAACAACTATTACTCCTCGTTGCGCCTTACCAGCACAGAAAATAACTCAAAATCATTGCCACTCAGCCAATTGAGAGCGGCCCCTAGGACGATCAACAGTTTGTGCGCAACTGCTCTGCCACAGCATCACCCATGAGTTGACAACTGACCTCCGTCATTCCTGACGACATAATGTCTGGGGTGCGTAAGCCCGCATCCAGAACAGCAGCAACTGCCGCTTCAATACATCCGGCTGCATGTGGCTCAGCCAAGCTATAACGCAGCATCATAGCAACAGATAATAAGGTAGCCAGTGGATTCGCAACACCACGACCAGCAATATCCGGCGCAGAACCATGAATCGGCTCATACATCCCCTGACCTGCTGCATTCAGGGACGCAGAACCAAGCATACCAATTGAACCGGTTAGCATCGCAGCACAATCAGATAAAATATCACCGAACATATTGCTGGTGACGATAACATCAAACTGCTTAGGTGCCCTTACCAGTTGCATCGCGGCATTATCTACGTACAAATGGCTAAGTGCAATGCTGGGATATTCTTCCCGCACCACACGGGTGGCAACCTCACGCCATAGTTCGGTACACTCCAGCACATTGGCCTTATCGACGGAACACACCCGACCATCACGCTGTAGTGCAACGTCACAGGCAGCCCGTACAATGCGTTCAATTTCGTATTCAGAATAAACGAGTGTATTAAAGCCTTCGCGCTGACCATCGTCCCGTACGCGAATACCGCGCGGCTGGCCAAAATAAATGCCGCCGGTGAGTTCACGCACAATCATGATGTCCAGGCCGGATACAACTTCCGGCTTCAGGGCCGAGGCAGCCGCCAGTTGCGGTGACAGTACCGCCGGACGGAGGTTAGCAAATAAACCTAACTCAGCACGCAGCCCCAGCAAGCCTTTTTCCGGGCGTAACTGAATCGGCAGAGACTCCCATGCAGGCCCACCAACAGCACCCAATAACACGGCATCCGCTTGTTTCGCACTTGTCAGGGTTGCATCCGGCAATGGCGTGCCAGTCGCTTCATACGCAGCACCACCCACCAGGCCTTCGCTGAAACTCAGCGCCAAGCCTTGCTCAATTAGTATTTCCAGTGCTTTTCTGGCCTCGGCAATAATTTCCGGGCCAATGCCGTCACCAGGCAGAATAAGGATATGTTTTGCCAAATTACGCGCTCTTCATCAGCCGACAGATGATTCAGCTGCAAACAACCAGGGGGCCGTTTCCTGACGACGCGCTTCGTAAGCAGTAATCTCTGCACGATAACGCAGCGTTAAGTCAATGTCATCCAGACCCTCTAATAAGCACTGGCGCCGGAATGAATCCGTGACAAAAGCCAATTGCTCACCATCGGGTAAACAGATATGCTCCTGCTGCAAGTCGATCACCAAATTCAGGGGCTGAGCCATCTGAGACAACGCAAATAACGTTGTCATGTGTTCATCATCTAAGGTAATCGGCAAAATGCCGTTCTTAAAGCAGTTCTGATGAAAGATATCTGCAAAGCTATGCGCAATAATTGCGCGAAAGCCATAGTCAAGCAATGCCCAGGGAGCATGTTCACGCGAGCTGCCACAGCCAAAATTACTGCCGGCGAGCAAAATCTGCGCGCCTTGATAACGCGCGTCATTCAATACGAAGTCGGGGTTAACCAGGCGCTGACTGTTATCCATACCCGGCTGACCTTCGTCCAGATAACGCCAGGCATCAAACAGGTTCGGGCCAAATCCGGTACGCTGAATAGACTTTAAAAACTGTTTCGGGATGATCGCGTCAGTGTCAACATTGGCACGAGGCAACGGGCAGACCAGGCTGCTGAGTCGTACAAATTTCTGCACCTAAAGCTCCCGCACATCAACAAAGTGCCCGGCAATCGCTGCTGCCGCTGCCATCGCCGGACTCACCAGGTGTGTTCGCCCACCCTGGCCCTGTCGTCCCTCAAAGTTGCGGTTTGATGTTGCAGCACAACGTTCGCCTGACTCCAGCCGGTCCGGGTTCATTGCCAGACACATGGAACACCCCGGCTCACGCCAGGCAAAGCCAGCTTCAGTAAACACGCGATCCAGGCCTTCCGCCTCTGCCTGTCGTTTCACCAGGCCAGAACCCGGCACTACCAACGCTGCACGAATATGACTTGCAACCTTTTTACCAGTAACAACAGCCGCTGCTGCACGTAGATCTTCAATCCGGGCATTGGTGCAGGAACCAATAAAAATCTTGTCCAGCTTAATATCAGAGATTGCCGTACCTGGCTGTAAATCCATATAGGCCAGTGCATTACGCCAGGAATCTGCTTGTCCAGCATCTGCAGCATCTGCAGGGTCAGGCACCTGTCCATGAATGGCTGTGACCATTTCCGGCGAAGTTCCCCAGGTGACCTGTGGTTGTATCTCTGCACCAGACAAGGTCACACGCTTATCAAAAGCAGCTCCCGGATCTGTGTGCAACGTTTGCCAGTCTGCCACAGCTGGCGCCCATTGATTCCCGGAAGGCGCATAGGGACGCCCTTTGACATACGCCAGGGTAGTCGCATCAAACGCGATCAATCCGGCACGTGCCCCGGCTTCTATCGCCATATTGCAGACCGTCATGCGGCCTTCCATAGACAGGTTCGTGATACCTGGCCCGGCAAATTCAATAACATGGCCGGTACCACCCGCCGTGCCAATGTGACCAATCACGGCCAGCACGATGTCCTTCGCAGTCACCCCCGGCTGTACAGAACTATCTATAGTGACCTGCATAGTACGAGATTTTTTCTGAATCAGGCATTGCGTGGCCAGCACATGCTCTACCTCAGAAGTCCCTATACCTTGCGCCAGCGCAGCAAATGCGCCATGCGTAGCCGTGTGTGAGTCACCACACACAATGGTCATACCGGGCAATGTCGCACCCTGTTCCGGGCCGACCACATGCACGATACCCTGCCGGATATCATCCAGCGTGAATTCAGTAATGCCATAGGTTGCGCAGTTTTTATCCAGCGTAGCAACCTGCAACTGTGAGATAGGCTCAGCCGCTGACATATCGCGCGTCGTTGTCGGCACGTTGTGATCCGGGGTCGCCAGATTTGCCTCGACACGCCAAGGTTTACGTCCAGCCAGCGCAAGACCAGCAAAGGCTTGTGGCGAGGTCACTTCATGCAACAAATGACGATCAATATACAGCAGGCTCGTGCCATCCGCCTCAGTGCGAACGACATGCGCATCCCATAATTTGTCGTACAAAGTTCTGGCGGTCACGTGATCCTCTAAAATCATACCCACAATTAAGTAGATTATATTCTGTTTGTCGGGCTACTTACAATGTATTTGTCTGACTGACAGCGGCTCCCGCCGAAAATTGGTTGAGCGGGGCGAAGTAGTTTTTGGTGTGCT
>JAHDCB010000069.1 GCA_020630035.1 Gammaproteobacteria bacterium | reverse complement strand
TGTTTGCCGATCGTGCCGCAGTTGCTGCCTGGGAGCTGTAACTGCGAACCTTAAGCAATATGAAGGTAGAAGAAGAAATAAGAAATCTGGCGGATAAATATGCGGCAAACCTGAAAGCGCGTGTTGAAACCCGCGTGGCTGAAATGGAGAATGACGATAATAGTCACTATCTCATATATCATGTGCTTGGTGTTGCTGCCGAGGAAGGGCGACTGATTGATGTTTATCAGAACAAAGGTCGATTTCTTTATAAATATGCAGGCTCATTTTTAGAAGATGCAGCAAAGTTATGTTTCTTACAGAAATTTCCAGATTCAGGCCCGGTGAAGATTGCAAACACAATAGGTCAACGACCTAAAACCTTTGAAATAGACTGCCTGGTTGCAGAAACTGATGCTATAGAAATTAAATGGCGTGATGCTACAACTGATGGTGATCACATTACCAAAGAACATACACGTATGCAGAACGTGAAGCATGCTGGATATAACCCGATACGTGTTATGTTTTACTATCCGAATAGGGAACAAGCACAAAAAATACAGCAGACGTTAGAGACCTTATACAAAGGTGTAGGTGGTGAGTACCATTACGGAGATAATGCCTGGAAGTATATAAAAGATTACACGGGCGTTGATCTATTAGCAATCTTGCATACGATTGCGGCTGCAAGGTCTCAAGCGTGAGTACAGAGCCATTACATATTGGAGATTGTCTTGATGTTCTTGATGACGTGAAGGAAGAAAGTGTGGATCTTGTATATCTGGATCCACCTTTCTTCACGCAACGTGTCCATCACCTGACAACTCGTGACGGAGGAAAGAATTTTAGTTTTGCAGATATCTGGGATAGTGATACAGAATATGCAGATTTTATTTTTCAACGATTGATCAAGATCAGAGAAAAACTGAAGCCGACAGGCTCAGTATTTTTTCATTGTGACAAATCCGGATCGCATATCATCAGATTATTACTTGATAGCGTGTTTGGTGCGGAAAATTTTCAATCTGAAATTATATGGTGTTTTAAAAGATGGTCTAACTCAAAACGCGGGTTGCTGAATAATCATCAAACCATCTATTTTTACTCGAAGACAAGCGCGTATAAATTTAATCCGATATATATGAATTATTCTGCATCTACCAATGTGGATCAAATCATGCAACGGAGGTCACGTGATGATAGAAATAAATCAATTTATGCTCGTGATGAGCGAGGAAAGGTCATTAGTAATGGTGTAAAAAAAGGTGTTCCTTTATCAGATGTCTGGGATATTCCATTTTTAAACCCAAAGGCTAAAGAACGGGTCGGATACCCAACCCAAAAACCGATAACCTTACTTGAAAAAATAATACAGATTTCGACTGATGAAGCAGATGTTGTATTAGACCCTTTTTGTGGGAGTGGGTCATCTTTAGTGGCCGCAAAAATACTTAAGCGTAATTTCATTGGCATTGATGTTTCTGACGAAGCTATAGCTCTTGCAAAAAACAGGTTAGAGAATCCTGTAGTCTCCAGTTCATCCCTTTTAGCGAAAGGGCGACATTCATATGCAACACATAGTTTAGAAGCTGCGCAGCATTTAGCTGGAATTAACTATACGCCAGTGCAACGGAACAAAGGTATTGATGGCTTATTAAAGCAGGAGTTTATGGGGCTGCCAGCCTTTATTCGTGTGCAACGTGAGCATGAAACTCAGGATGAAGCGGCGATGGCATTGATCAAGGCCGCACAAGGTAAGGGTAAGTGCAACCTTCTGATAGTTGTGACGCAAGCAAAACTGATGCCCTCCTCACATATACCAGAAGTGACATTTATAAAATCGGCGATGCTCCAAATCGAAGAATTTGCTCAAGTGACGGCGCCGCCAGCGCGTAACAAGGCCAAAATCATGTCATCAGGTTAATTGAGAGCGGGTTGTACCACCTGGCCGTGAACCTGATTGCTTTGTGGGCCCAGGAGCCAGACATAGCCAGGTGCCAATTGTGCGGGCGTTGCCAGGGTGGTATTCGCTTCGCCCGGAAAGATGGTCTTACGCAGCCGGGTCTGTGTCGGGCCGGGATCCATCAGGTTCACCCGTACCGTGGTGCGTGCCAGCTCGTGTGCCCACAAGGTCATCAGATGCTGCAGGCTGCGTTTGCTGATTGCATAGGCGCCGCCAAACGCTGGCTGGTCTGCCAGGGTATTGTCGCCGGTAAAGATCACGCTGGCTGCCGGGGCCGCCTGTAGCAGTGGTAGGCACGCCTGGGTTAATAGAAATGGTGCGTTCAGGTTGACTTGCAGGGTGTGCAGCCAGTCGTCTGGCTCATAGTCCTTCAGGCGGGATAGATAAGGCAGGTTGGCCGCATTGTTGACCAGCCCGTGCAGACAGCCAAAATGGCCTTCCAGGGTGTTGGCGAGCTGCGCATAATCTGTGGCGCTGGCTCCCTGCAGGTTCATCGGGTAGATCGCTGGTTCTGGCGCGCCGGTGGCCACGATCTGGTCGTAGACAGCCTCCAGCTTGGCGACAGTTCTGCCCAGCAAGACGACGGTCGCGCCGCGTTGTGCGCAGGCAAGTGCCACCGCACGTCCGATGCCGTCTCCGGCGCCGGTGATCAGGATGACATGGCCCTGTAGTTCAGTGGCCTTGAGTGTGTTTTCGGCTGGTGTGGTGATTATCATCAGCGTGAACTGAAGGTCAGCAATTGTTCGCCCCGGCGCAGTCGCAGGTGCCAGACGGCGGTATATTGGCGTAGTTGTGGCAGGGTCTTGATACGCTGCCGGTTAATCTCAAAAATGACATCATCCATGCGTAGCCCCAGGCGCCAGGCGCGACTGTCCTGGGCCACTCTGCCTACCCGGATGCCGGCATTTTCGCCGAGCCGGGACTGGTCGGTAACGGCCTTGAATACTGCGCCCTGAAATACGTCGCTCAGTTGTTCTCCGGCGGTGTAGCTGGCAAACGGATCGGCAATGTTGGCCGCCAGGGTGTGGGTGGACCCGTCACGATAGATTTGCAGGGTGACCTGGTCACCAATTCTGGCCAGGCCCAGTTGTGTCAGCAGGTCTGCGGCACTCTGCACCTGATGCCGGTTGATTTGCAGTACCACATCACCGGCCTGTAATCCGGCGCCATCTGCCGGTGAGTCGGCCTCGACCGCATTCACCATTGCGCCGCCTGTCTGTTGCTGCAGGCCGAGTGCCTGGGCCAGGTCTGCATTCAGATCCTGTACCTTGATCCCGAAGATCCCCCGGCTGACTCCGCCATAATCGACAATCTGGCGCATGATCGACTGGGCTCGGTTGGACGGAATCGCAAAGCCGATGCCAACATTGCCGCCGTTCGGGGCCAGGATGGCGGTATTGATGCCGATCAGCTCTCCCCGCAGGTTGACCAGCGGGCCACCGGAGTTACCCGGATTGATTGAGGCATCGGTCTGGATAAAGTGTTCGTAGCCTTCAATACCCAGGCCACTGCGCCCGAGTGCGCTGACAATCCCGGAGGTGACGGTCTGCTGGAGTCCGAACGGGCTGCCGATCGCGACTACAAAATCACCAACCCGTAATGGGTTGGAGTCGGCAAAGCTGATCGCCTGTAAGCGTTCTGCCGGAATCTGTAACAGGGCGACATCGGTTTCCGGGTCGGCACCCAGCAAGGTTGCGGTCAGATGGCGGCCGTCCTTCAGCGTGACTCTGATTTCTTCGGCATCGTCAATGACGTGCTGGTTGGTTAGCACATAGCCGTTGGCGGCATCAACGATGACGCCGGAGCCCAGGCTCTGGCGTTTGCGCTGTCGGCGCGGTTGTTCAAAAAACCAGCGAAAGAATGGATCGTTCAGTAATGAATGATTGCGTAACCGGGTGCGGGTGTCGGTCGAGATGTTGACCACCGCTGGTGTTACCCGGTCCAGCATCGGCGCCAGGCTGGGTAGTGGCTGAGTGCCGATCTGGGTGGGTAATGCTGCTTGTACGCCGGCGGCGCATAACACTAAGCTGCTGAGCAGCCAGACGAACAGTCGGTGGGTGAAGCGGGGCAGGACGGCCATCAGGTGGGCGTGTTCGGGGTAGGTTGGGCGGTCAGCAGGCGTTCCAGGTAGCGTGCCAGGATATCTACTTCCAGGTTCACCGGGTCGCCGGGTTGATAGAAGGCGAAACAGGTTGCGCGCAATGTGTGCGGTACGATGTTCAGGCTGAAGTCAGTGTCGTTCACCTGGTTGACCGTCAGGCTGACGCCATCCAGTGTGATGGAACCTTTCTGCGCGATATAGCGGGACAGGTCTTGCGGAGCGCGGACTGCAAAACGCACCGAACGTGCATCATCGGTGCGACTCAGGATTTCACCCTGTCCATCCACATGGCCAGATACCCAGTGACCGCTCAGATAGCTTTGCAGGGTCAGGGCCTGTTCCAGGTTGACCGGGCTGCCGACCGTTAATCGGCCCAGATTGGTCAGGCGCAATGTTTCATTCGAGACATCGGCGTAAAAGCTGTCGTCGCTGAGCTCGACGACGGTCAGGCAGACACCCTGCACGGCGATGCTGTCGCCAGGCGACAGTTTGGTGTTATCCAGCCTGCTGCCGGTATTGATCTGCAGGCGCAGGTCGCCACCAACAGGCTGTTGTGCCTGTAGTGTGCCGACGGCCTGGATAATACCGGTGAACATGGCCTGTTCGTTATTTAATCTTGCCTTCTTTATACATCACGTGTTTGCGCACCACCGGATCGTATTTTTTCATTTCCAGTTTGCCTGCCATGTTGCGCTTGTTTTTGGTCGTGGTATAAAAATGGCCGGTATCTGCAGATGAGTTCATGCGGATTTTTTCGCGGACTGGTTTTGCCATAGGGTGATCCTCTTCAGGCAGCTATCAGATTTTATCGCCACGTGCGCGCATTTCTGCCAGCACGGCGTCAATTCCTTTTTTATCAATCACCCGCATCGCGGCAGCAGACAGACGCAGACGAATGAAGCGTTGCTCGCTCTCAACCCAGAAGCGATGGTAGTGCAGATTAGGTAGAAAACGACGCTTGGTTTTACGGTGTGAGTGCGACACATTGTGGCCACTCATGGGTCGTTTTCCGGTTACCTGGCAAACTTTGGACATGGTATCAATCCTGTCGATATCAGCAAAAAACAGCCTGGCCGGAATTCAGGCATAAAGCCCGACGAGGTTAGCTAAAAATGTTCAGATACGCAAGAAAAATCTATCAGTGTAAAATGTCGCGCCGGGCCGGACAGATCAGTTACGGTATACAGGACATTTCGGAAAAGGAAGGTAAGTTATGGATCAGGTGACAATCCAGTTGAATGGTGAATCCCGGGTGTTTGCAGCCGGTGCCGGTGTGCAGGGGCTGGTTGATGATCTGGAACTCGGCAGTGCGCGTGTTGCGGTTGAGGTGAATGGGACGCTGGTGCCGCGCAGCACTTATGCCGTACACCCGTTGCAGACTGGCGATCAGGTCGAAATTGTGCATGCCATTGGTGGTGGCTGAGGTGGTTCCGCTGGCGGAACTAGTCGCCTGGTGCAATGCACAGTTGCGTCCGGACGAGTTTGATGATTATTGTCCGAACGGG
The DNA here is from genome assembly GCA_020630035.1 of Gammaproteobacteria bacterium. Classification (GTDB taxonomy): domain Bacteria; phylum Pseudomonadota; class Gammaproteobacteria; order Chromatiales; family Chromatiaceae; genus JAHDBG01. Next base: position 2,721 of record JAHDCB010000069.1, on the reverse strand, counting down.
CTGCAGGTGGAGGCCTGTGACCAGGTGCGTAATATTGTCAGCGGGGTCACAGCCAGCCTGGCACTGGTGCAGGCGGCGGTGGCGCAACAGGCGGATGTGTTGCTGGTGCACCACGGTTATTTCTGGCGTGGTGAGCCCAGCCCGCTGACCGGGATGCAGGGGCGGCGGATTCGTACCCTGATGCAGGGTCGCTTGAGCTTGTTGGCGTATCACCTGCCGCTGGATGCACATCCGGTGCTGGGCAACAATGCCTGCCTGGGGCGGCAGTTGGGCCTGGCCGGTCAGCCAGAGCTGGGTCATGCATTATTATGGGGTGCTGATCTACCAGAGCCTGTCAGTACCAGGGCGATGCAAGCGCGCATCCGGCAATGTTTACAGCGGGTGCCAACAGTGATTGATACCGGGCGTCCGATTCGGCGTCTTGCCTGGTGCACGGGTGCTGCGCAGGGTATGATCGTGCAGGCTGCAGCGGCAGGCTACGATGCGTATCTCAGTGGTGAGATCTCGGAACAGACGCAGCATCAGGCGCAAGAGCTGGGTATCACCTATTTTGCTGCCGGGCATCATGCGACTGAGCGGTATGGTGCTCAGGCATTGGGTGCCCGGTTGGCGGAGCATTTTTCGTTACAGCATCAGTTTATCGATCTGGATAATCCAGCTTAATGGTTTTTTTATGCGGTATGTTTTGTTGACTGGTTTGTTTTGTTTAGGTCTCAATCTGATGGCTTGCGGGCAGAAGGGCCCACTGGTTCTGCCGGATCAGCAGCCTGATTCCGTCGTGAGGTCAGGCTGAGTATGCAACATTTTCAATATCAGTCAGGCGAGTTGTATGCAGAACAGGTGCCACTACGTCAGATTGCGACACAATTCGGCACGCCCTGCTATGTGTATTCACGTGCAGCACTGACGCAACAATGGCAGGCATTTGATCAGGCGCTGGCCGGACGTGAGCATCTGGTTTGTTTCGCGGTGAAGGCAAACCCCAGCCTGGCCGTGTTGAATGTGCTGGCCCGTCTCGGGTCTGGCTTTGATATTGTGTCAGGTGGCGAGCTGGCGCGAGTGGTTGCGGCGGGTGGCGATCCGGGGCGGGTGGTGTTTTCCGGTGTCGGCAAACAAGTCTGGGAGATGGAGCAGGCGCTGAGCCAGGGCATCCGCTGTTTTAATGTCGAATCATTTGCTGAACTGGAGCGACTGAATCAAGTGGCTGCCCGGATGCAATGTATTGCGCCGGTCTCGCTGCGCGTGAATCCGGATGTTGATGCAAAGACCCATCCCTATATCGCTACCGGCCTGAAACAGAATAAGTTTGGTGTCAGCCACACCGAGGCATTAGCCTGGTACCGCCGTGCAGCTGCCTTGCCACATATCCGGGTGGTCGGGATGGATTGCCATATCGGCTCGCAGTTGACCGAGCTGGCACCGTTTCTGGATGCGCTGGTACCGGTATTGGCATTGGTCGATCAGCTGGCAGCCGCAGGGATTGTGTTGGAACACCTGGATCTGGGGGGTGGGCTGGGGGTTTGTTATCAGGACGAACAACCGCCCGCACCGGCTGAGTATGTGGCAGCGTTGCTGGAGCGGTTGGGAGATCGGTCACACGAGATTGTGCTGGAGCCCGGACGGGCGATTGCGGCAGAGGCGGGTGTGTTGCTGACGCAGGTGGAATATCTGAAGCCGGGAGAAGAGCAGCGTTTTGCGATTGTGGATGCCGCAATGAACGATCTGTTACGTCCGGCGTTGTACGCCGCTTGGCAACCGATTGTGCCGGTGGTACAACATACGACGGCAGACACTGCTTGCTACGATGTGGTTGGCCCGGTATGTGAAACCGGGGATTTTCTGGGTAAGGGTCGGTCACTCGCACTGGCAGAGGGTGATCTGCTGGCAGTCTGTGCAGCCGGGGCCTATGGCTTTTCTATGGCGTCGCAATATAACAGCCGCCCGCGCCCGGCAGAGGTGATGGTGGATGGTGATCAGGTATTTTGTGTGCGCCCGCGTGAATCAGTGGCCAGCTTGTTTGCGTCTGAGGCCACTCTGGCATAGGGTTGCCCTGGTCAGAGACAGAGCACTAACTGCAATCCGGCTTCTACGCGCCCGAGAATATTGCCGGGTAAACATTTCACTTTTTCTGTCAGTAGTGACTTATCAACAGTGACGACTTGCGAAACATTAATAACCGATGGCTTAGAAAGCCCTGATTCAGATCTGGTAACACGGACGTTGCCAGGTGCATTCTCCAGAGATAAGTTAGAGGTAATAACGGCGATAATCACCGTCCCTATCCGGCTGTGATTAAATGCATTTGACTGCATGATTAGCACGGGTCTGCGGAATCCGGGCCCGGAGTCGGTCGGGTGTGGTAAAGATGCCCACCAGATTTCACCACGATTCATGCTGGAGCATCTCAGACTGAGCAGAGGTTAGTTCAGCTTCCAGGCGAGCGTCATAGTCACTGTAAACCTGGTTCAACCTGGTTGTGATTTTATCGGCATCGTGTTCACGAATGTAATGCGACAAGGCTTCTGAATACAGTTTACTGCGTGGTACTGAACGGACTCTGGCAATATCTTCAGCTGCCTCAAATAACGGGTCGGGTATAGAAATAGCTACTTTCATATGGATATGGTATTACCAGGGTATAACTTTATCAAGTATTGTCATGGTATAAGGGGTGCGATTCAAACTGATGTGGTGATTTGCTACCACAGGTTTCTGGCAAGC
>JAHDCB010000068.1 GCA_020630035.1 Gammaproteobacteria bacterium | reverse complement strand
AAACGAATTTTATGTGCCCCAGCTATTACGCCACATCAATTTGAATCACACCCGCTTCTCAGGGTGTGTGCGAGTTGCGCTGCGGCCTGCCAGCGCGGTTGTTGTTGCAAGGTCTTCAGGTTACAGGCACCGGGTTGCCCCTGCAGACTCTGCAGCCGTTGTATCACCACCGGTTCAGGCGGATCGGACAGGGCATCAAGTATCGCATCCGTCGCGTTTTTGTCATGACAGATCAGTACCGCATCGCATCCGGCTGCACAGGCTGCGCGTGCTCGTTCTGCCGGATCCGGGTAACAGGTCAGCGCGGCCTGCATGTTAAGATCGTCGCTCAGGATGGCGCCGCGAAATCCCAGTTCCTGGCGTAGTATCTTTTGTAGCCAGTGGTGCGAGAATCCGGCTGGCTGCTGGTCACAGGCCACGTAGCGAATATGGGCCGGCATGATGGCTGCAATCTGGTGGCGGATCAGGTTCTGGAACGGGCGCAGGTCATTGGCCTGGATTTCAGGGTACGGGCGTGTATCTTGCGGTAGCGCTGTGTGTGAGTCCAGTGTGACACCGCCGTGTCCGGGAAAATGTTTGCCGACGCTGATCATTCCGGCTGATTTTGCGCCTTGTGCCCAGGCTTGTGCCAGGTGCGCGACGGTTTTGTGGTCGGCGGCGAAGGCGCGGTCACCGATGACGTCACTCAGGCCATGCTGAATATCCAGCACTGGGGCAAAGCTGAAGTCTACGCCGACACTGCGCAGTTCTGCTGCCATCAGCCAGCCGAGTGTGTGTGCGATCTGGCTGGCCTGCTGTCTGTCTGCCGGGCAATGTTGTAAGATCGTCGCGGCTGCGGGCAGACGCGTAAACCCGCTGCGGAAGCGTTGGACGCGTCCGCCTTCGTGGTCGGTAGCGATCAGCAGTGGTGCACGGAGGCTGCGCACTTCCCGGATCAGTTCGGTCAGCTGCTCCGGTGATGCATAATTATGGCTAAATAATATCAGGCCACCGGTGCCTGGGTGTTGCAGGCGTGCCTGGTCGTCTGCGGTCAGACTGATGCCGGCGATGGTGATAAATACCCGACCTGGAATGGATGTTGACATGGATGCTGAGCAAAAAATAATGCCGACACAGATGCAGCGCTTGCGCTGGCAGTGTCGACGAGGGTTGTTAGAACTGGATGTTTTGTTGCGCCATTATCTGGAGCATCAGTTTGCGCTGGCGTCAGAGGTGAAGCAGGCTCAGTTTGTGCAGTTGTTGCAACAACAGGATGATCAGTTACAGGCCTGGTTGCTGGAGGGCGTGGAACCTGATCCTGCTTTTTCGGTCATTGTGGCGACGTTGCGTCAGACCCGAATAGCTCATGGATACCGCTGAATGAATACCACAGTTGCTTGGTTATTGAGTAGTTTATTGTTTGTTGCCCAGCCGGCTCTGGCCTGGCAGGCGCAGGCGAGTCCACTGGATGGCCTGGGTGCCTGGCTGGGTACTCCAGCCGACAATGAGATTTTACCGCCGGAACAGGCCTTTCAGCTCACGGCGCAGAGTCCGTCCGGCACGATGTTGCAGTTAGATTGGGCGATTGCACCTGGCACTTATCTGTATCAGGATAAGCTCCGGGTCACCAGTTTGTCGCCTGAGGTATCGTTGGGGGATTATGCCTTACCGGATGCTGAGATCAAATCGGATTCGGTGCGTCCGGATGGTTCGCTGGGTGAGGTCGCGGCCTATTATGATGCGCTGCGCTTGCAGATTCCGCTGCGCCGTCAGGCTGAGGTCACTGAGCTGCGGGTGCAGGTGACCTATCAGGGGTGTGCCGATCGGGGGATCTGTTATCCGCCGCAACAGCAGGTGCTGAGCATTGCCTTGCCTGCCTGGCAGGGTGCGGTAGCAGAGGTACCCGCTGTGCCTGCTGGCGCGCAGTCGGGCTGGTTGCAGGATCTGCAGTCGTCAGCATCTGGCTGGGGTTGGTTGCTGAGCTTGGGGCTGGGTGTCCTGGTGGCCTTCACTGCTTGTTTGTATCCGATGGTACCGATCCTGTCGTCTCTGATTCTGGGGCAGGGACAGTCGGTTGGCCCGGCGCGCGCATTCAGTCTGTCGCTGGCGTATACCCAGGGCATTGCGCTGACCTTCGGGGTGCTAGGTGCGATCATGGCGAGTCTGGGACAGGCGCTCGGGATTCAGGCCAGTCTGCAGACGCCCTGGGTGCTCGTGCCGGCAATTGCCTTGTTTGTGTTGTTGGCCCTGTCTTTGTTCGGCTGGTTTAATCTCCAGATCCCGGCGGCCTGGCAGTCCCGCCTGACGGCACTGAGTGGCCGTCGCCAGGGTGGTAGCCTGTGGGGCGTTGGTCTGATGGGTGTGCTGTCTGCGCTGATTGTCGGTCCTTGTGGCGGGCCGGTGTTGCTGGCGGTGCTGGCATTTGCCGCACAAGCGCAGCATCCGCTCGCTGGTTTCGGCATTTTATGGTTATTCGGCACCGGTATGGGGCTGCCATTATTGCTGCTGGGTAGCGGCGGTGGTGCCTTACTGCCGCGTGCCGGGCAATGGATGGCGCAAGTCAAGACTGTTGGTGGCGTGGTGGTGCTGGCACTGGCGATCAGCTTTCTGGAGCGGCTCAGTCCGACTTATGTCGCACCCGCCTGGATCTTATTCGCCTGGGGTACCTTGCTGGTGGTGCTGGCAGTGTACCTGGGGGTATTGCGCCGTAGCCGGTCTGGTTCTGGCTGGCAGACCCTGATGCAGGGCTTCGGTCTGGTTGCGCTGATCTACGGGGCCTTGTTTTTGTATGGTGCTGCCGCAGGCGGCAAGGATACCTGGCAACCGCTACGTGGCCTGACGACCGGCCAGGCTGCCACGACCGCAGATCATCAGTTGTTTCAGCGGATTAAGACGGTTGCTGATCTGGAGCAGGCCCTGACGCAGGCCAGGGCTGCCGGGCGTCCGGTGATGCTGGATTTTTATGCTGACTGGTGTACCTATTGCAAGACGATGGAGCAGCAGGTGTTTCCACAGGTGCGTGAACCGCTGCAAGCGTTTGTCTGGTTGCAGGCAGATGTCACCCGGCAGGATGCGGCAGACCGTGCTTTGGCAACCCATCTGGGTATGATTGCGCCACCAGCGCTGTATTTCTGGGACGCTGCCGGGATGGCGCAACCTGGCTATCACTTGGTAGGTGAAGTCGGCGCAGCAGAGATATTGGCCAGTGCCCGGGGTGTGATGCCATGAAGCCGTTGCATTGGGTCGGAGTCGCCTTGCTAGGCCTGGTGCTGGGGATGCTGGTTGGTTGGTTGTGGCGCGAATACCGGCCCGCAACCAGTCCTGAACTGATCATTCCGCCGGAGATGGTGCAGCTGCCGGCGTTTCAGTATCCTGATCTGGACGGTGAATTGCGCTCGAGTGCTGCATGGCAGGAACAGATTCTGGTGCTGAACTTCTGGGCGACCTGGTGTCCGCCCTGTCGGAAGGAAACACCGCTGTTTGTTGAGCTGCAGGCACAGTATCAGGCGGATCGGGTACAGTTTGTCGGTATTGCGGTGGACGATCCGGAACAAGTCCGTACCTTTGCCGATACCTATGGTGTCAACTATCCGATCCTGCTGGGTGATCTGACGGCGATGACATTGGCACGTCAGTTGGGCAATCGGTTTGAGGCGTTGCCCTATACGCTTGTGGCCGCCCCGGGTGGCCAGGTGATATTTCGCCAGCAGGGCGAGGTGCACCGGGCTACCCTGGAGCCAGTGTTGCAGCAACTGATCACTGAACAGGCGGCTGGTAGGGGCCAGCAGCATAAATAGCACCGAGCATACGCGGGCCGTGTGCACCGGTGACACCAGGCAGGTTACCGGCTTGTCCGCGTAAGCGTTGTTGTGCCAGCCAGGCGAACGCAGTTGCCTCGACCCAGTCGGGTGCCAGACCGTATCCTGCAGTGCTCTCTACCGGGCAGGGCAGGGCATCAATCAGGGCTTGTCTGAGTACCGGGTTATGCCAGCCACCCCCGCACACCAGAACGCGCTGTGTGCTTGGGTAGCTGCGCGAGATTGCGGTAGTGATGGTGAGTGCGGTGAGTGCGATCAGCGTGGCCTGCACATCTGCGGCTTGATAGGTCGTGCTCAGATGACGGGTCAGCCAGGGTAGCGAAAAATAGTCGGTGCCGGTACTTTTGGGTGCCGGTGCAGCGAAATAAGGATCCTGTAGCAGGCGGTGTAACAGATCCGGCTGGCAGGTGCCGGCCTGGGCCAATTGACCCTGGTGATCAAATGGTTGCCCGGTGTGTTGTTGTGCCCAGGCATCCAGCAGACAATTGCCGGGGCCGGTGTCAAAGCCGGTCACGGGTGTTGCTGCGGTACCGGCCAGCCAGGTCAGATTCGCAATGCCGCCGATATTCAGAATGGTGCGGTCTTCGTCCGGTGTCTGGAATATTGCCCGGTGAAACGCGGGTACCAGAGGTGCTCCCTGACCGTGTGCGGCAATGTCGCGACCACGAAAATCAGCGATAGTGGTGAGGCCAGTCTGCTCGGCGATCCGGTGCGGATTGCCGATTTGCAGGCTGTATCCGGGTGCGGCATCCGGTGCATGTGCAATCGTCTGGCCATGTGAGCCGATGGCCCGGATACTAACGATCTCACCAGCTGCCGGGATGACCGATTGTGCTGCCTGGGCAAAACAGTCGCCTGTCTCTGCATCCAGTTGGGCGAACTCTGTTGCAGACAAGCGAGCACCTTGTGCGGCGGCATGTAATCGCTGGTGTAAGTGGGCCGGCCACGGGTAGTGATGCGTGCTGAGCAGAGCCGGTTGTTTGCCGCCGAGATCAACATGGACGGCATCAATTCCGTCCATACTGGTGCCTGACATCAGGCCGATGTAGTGTTCTGACATACGATTGACTGAGGAAGCTATGCGTGCTGCCGGATTGGGAGTGTTGTTACTGGTGCTGGCGATCTGGAGTGTCTGGTGGGTCAGCTCGGATGTGCCGGGTCCGGCAGCGTCCCCACAGACATCGGTTGTTGATTATTATCTGCGTGATGTCAGGCTGACAGCCCTGGGGGTTGACGGACAACCAGCACAATCAATACAAGTTGCTGCAATCCGCCATTTTGCCGGTGATGCGGGTACCCAGCTGAGTCAGCCGGAGCTATCTTTGTATCCGGCGACCGGGCCGCCCTGGCGTATAGTAGCAGACTCAGGCTGGCTGGATGCGGTCGGGGAGGTTCTGGATTTATCCGGTGCGGTACAACTCAGTCGGGCAACCGTAGTGCCGCTACAGTTACAGACAGCTGCGCTACAGGCGCAATTGTCGCATCGTTATCTGCAGACAGCGCATCCGGTGCAGATCCGGCATGGCTGGCAGCAGTTACAGGCGACCGGGATGCGCGCCTGGCTACAAGCGCCAGTGAAAATTGAGTTTTTGCATGATGTTACAGGTCGTTATGTTGCGGAACAGCATTAAAGTTTGTTTGATATGTGGCTTATGTGCCTCGGTACAGCTGGTGTTGGCACAGGCGCCGGTGCCGATTCAGTTGACGGCAGATAGTGTCGCGCTGGATGAAGGGCGTAGTGTGTATCAGGGTCAGGTTGAGCTGCGGCAGGGTGAGATGCAGATTCTGGCGGATCAGATTACCGTACAGCAGGATGCACAGCAGCAACCACGTCGTCTGATAGCCGTAGGGAAACCAGTCAGATTTCGCCACAAGGCAGCATCGGGTTGGATACAAGCGCAGGCACAGCGAGCGGACTATAAGGTTGCCACGGAACAATTAACCCTGAGCGGTGATGTGGTGTTGCGCCAGGCCGGGGATGTGATGAAGAGTGATCGGGTGGTTTATGACCGACGACGGCAGGTGTTGAAGGCAGGTGGGGCTGCTGCGGGTAAACAGCGGGTGCAGATGACCTTACAGGCGGCAGAATAATGTCGATATTCCGGCGCAGGTCAGAGTCACCAGTCAGATCGCCGGCTGTGTTGCGGGCAACTGATCTGGCCAAATGCTACCATGGCCGGACGGTGGTGGATGGAGTGTCGTTACAGGTGGAACCTGGTGAGATCGTCGGCCTGCTGGGGCCGAATGGGGCGGGTAAGACAACGTCTTTTTATATGATCGCCGGGCTGGTGCCGGTGGACTCAGGGCAGGTCTGGTTAGGTGAGCAACAGGTGACAGATCAGCCGATGCACGTACGTGCTCAGGCAGGGCTGGGCTATCTGGCGCAGGAGCCGTCGATTTTTCGCAAACTGACGGTTGCCCAGAATGTTCTGGCGATTCTGGAAACCCGACAAGAGCTGGATAAGGGGCAATGCCAGGCACGCTGCGAGGCCTTGCTGGCAGAGTTCAGTTTGCAGCATCTGGCGGACAGTGCAGCACTCAGCCTGTCCGGGGGAGAGCGTCGTCGCTTGGAGATTGCGCGTGCTCTCGCGGCTGAACCCGGCTTTATTCTGCTGGATGAACCATTTGCCGGGGTAGATCCGATCTCAGTAGCAGACATCCAGCGGATTGTGCGTGACTTGGGCAACCGGGGAATTGGCGTGCTGATCACAGATCACAATGTACGCGAGACACTGGGCATCTGCTCTCGTGCCTACATTATCAACCAGGGGAAGGTACTCACCGCAGGCACAGCGGAAGAGATTTTGGCACATCCCGAAGTACGATCCGTCTATCTCGGCGAGCACTTCCGCTTATAACTCAGACTTCATCATCAGGGATCGGGGTGCGATTCAAACTGATGTAGTGGTCTAAACATTGGGGAGTATCTTATAAAATGACACAGGTTAATATTGAATTACCGGAAAATATCTACTCTCTTTTACATTGTAATCCTAAAGAACTTAGCAGCGCTATACGCTTAGCAGCTTCGGCGAGCTGGTATGAACAAGGGGTTATCTCTCAGGAATACGCTGCCAACATTGCCGGACTAGATCGCACCGATTTCCTACTAGCACTAGGTAGAATGGGTAAAGACATTTTTTCAGTAGATATGGACGAGTTAGACGATGAACTTGCCCGCTTTTGAAAAAGTCATTATCAACGTATCGCCGCTTATTTGTTTAGCGCGTAGTAAACATATATACCTATTAAAAAACTTTGCTAATGAAGTATGGGTGCCTGAGCCAGTGGCTAAAGAAATTCTATATTGAGGGCCAGAAGATATCACTGCTAAAGCACTAAAACAAAGCCAATGGCTGGTTATTCAGCAGGTAACCAATATACCCGCTCCCATAACAGAATGGCGTCTTGGTGCCGGAGAATCCAGCGTACTGGCCCTGGCGCGCCAGCATCCAGGTACAGAAACTATTATAGATGACCGGATGGCTAGAAGATGTGCCGCCAGTTTAAGTATTCCAGTCATTGGCACCTTAGATATTGTATTAGCAGCTAAAAAAAATAACTTTATTGCTAAAGCCCGCCCAGTAATCGAAGATATTACCAAAGCTGGTTTATATCTCTCAGATAAGGTTATTGATACAGTCTTGCAAAAAGTCGGTGAGTAATCAAATCAACTTAAAACGGTTTTGCTTCCACTCCAGGCCGTCTACTACTCCTGCTTCATAGAGTTCCAGCCAATTATAAAAAAACGGATACCAGATAGTCAGTAAATATATGTAGATTTACCGAATTACGCCTTGTCAGCACAAAAAATGACTCAAAATCATTGCCACTCAGCTCATTGAGAACACCCCCTAGATCTCATCACCAGGGATCGGCGCTCGCTGCGGGACACAATCCAATACCTTACCAAAAGCACCATCACGGGCCTGATTGGCACGACTCATCAGATAGTCTCTCGTGGTCAGAGCAGACACCTTCTCTGACACGGCCGAGGCGATGAACAGGTTGATAGAAACACCTTCCTGCCGGGCAATCTCCCGAACCTGACGATGGACAGAATCGGGCAGCCGCAAATTCAAAGCACCCATTTTAATTCTCCATATAACTGTGCAGGTGTGATGACGCGTATTCCGAACTGTGCCGCATGGCGAAAATCCTTCAGATTATGGGTTACGATGTCAACGCCGTTAGCTGCTACTGCCAACTCAAGTACATGATCATCCTTTGGGTCCGACAATTGTGGGCGCCACAGAAAATGTATCTGTCGGTGTTCGCCGCAGGCACAAAGCCCATTCAACACATCGTCTGTTTTGCTGTCCGATAATTGTAGTTCATGCTGATTGCGTTTCAGTACGTCTTCGTACTCAAACACCAGTGTGACAGACAACTGAGGTACCAGCCAGCCGTGCTCAATCAGGCGTAATATCTGAAATGATGCACCCGATTTGGAGTATAGCCCAGCGTACAGAACGCTCGTGTCTATGGCAGCTTTATATGAGCTCATGGC
>JAHDCB010000067.1 GCA_020630035.1 Gammaproteobacteria bacterium | reverse complement strand
GGCTCTCCGAGGTACGCCATAAACCCATCCGTGGGGGCTCGGCTGCGGCCGTCCAAGCCGCAGACGCCCTCGGAGAGCCATGCCGGATAACGCCATTGAGCAAGGTGGTGCCACCACGATCTGTGGCGCTTTCCGGGTGGCACCGGGTCATGCTGTGCAAAATCGCAGTATCCACGGTGCAGGGCCAGACAGGAAAGTGCGTAACTTCAGTTACCAGTTTAAATCTTAGTATTCCCCGCAGCTTGCTGCGGGGACAAAACCATGGGGGTTTCCAAAGGGGGAGAAGCGTAGCTCTCGCCCCTTTGGTCGTGGGCGAGGTTTACAACCTGCCCACGATTTAAATTTGATTTTGTTTGATATGGCTTCTTTCTGTTTGAATCATCTGTTTTTTTCGGGCTGTGCCCCAGTGGTATTGTCCGGTTTCACCATTTTTGCGAATGACACGATGGCAGGGAATCAACCAGGCGATCGGGTTTTTGCCGACCGCTGTTCCCACTGCCCGCACCGCAGTGGGATGTCCGGCACGTGCTGCCAGTTGTTGGTAGCTGATCAGTTCGCCGGGTTGCAGTTGTAACAGGGTCTGCCATACCTGTGTCTGCAATGCGGTACCGGTTACCCAGGCAATGATTGGTTGTGTGCCTGGGGTTGTTGCCTGTCTTGATAAGGCATCTGCCTGGGTCTGATGTAACTGACAGGTGTAGCCTGGCCAGTGTTGTTGCAGGCGGGTGACCGGGTCTGCACACTGGTCGTGTAGTGAAAGGTGACACAGGCCTGCGTGGGTGAATCCCCAGAGCGCCATACCATAAGGTGATCGGGTCACACCATATTCCAGATGTTTTGGCGTAGGGTGTGTTGTCAGCACGGATAAGGCCAGGTTGGTCATGGTGTTGGTACAGTGTGATGTTGGTTATTCGATCTTTTGCGCAGCATACGGTAATAACCGATCGGAATGACGAATAAGGTCAGTAGTGATGAGACTGCCAGGCCGAAGATGAGGGCAATTGCCAGGCCGCGAAAGATCGGATCCGGCAGGATGAATAATGAGCCGATCATGGCTGCTGCTGCTGTCAGCAGAATTGGCCGCGAGCGCATTCTGACGGAATCTATGACGGATTGTTCCAATGTGTGTCCGGCATCCAGTTGCTGGCGAATGAAATCTACCAGCAGGATTGAATTGCGCACGATGATCCCGGCCAGTGCAATGATGCCGATCATGGAGGTGGCGGTAAATTTCGCGTCCAGTAGCCAGTGTCCTGGCATCACGCCGAGCAAGGTCAGGGGAATGGGTGCCATGATGATCAGTGGGGTGCGATAATCTTTACAGGTACCGACGACTAGCAGGTAGATCAGTAATAATCCGGCACTGTATGCCAGCCCCATATCGCGGAATGTATCCAGTGTGATCTGCCATTCGCCGTCCCATTTGATGGCTGCCTGGTAGGGTTGTTCTGGCGGTGCTGCATAGTATTGTGTGATGTGTGGGTAATGTTCCGCAAATTCAGCACTGGCACTGAACATCGCATATAGTGGGCTGTCCAGATCGCCCGCCATATCTGCCATCACATAGGTGATCGGGCGCAGGTCTTTGTGTTGCAGTGGTGTGTCGGCACTGCCGGTTTCCAGGCTGATCAGGTCATTTAGTGGGACTTGCTGTCCGGTATGGCTACGTAATGTGGTGCTGCTGAGTTGTGTCAGGTTGGCTTTATCTGCGGGTGCCAGCCGTAATACGATGGGGATCGGTGTGCTGTTGCGCTGGTCGTGCAGGTAGCTGACCGGCTGTTCACCCGTCAGTTCGGCCAGGGCCCGCTGAATCTGGTGTGGTGTGATGCCGACCTCGGCTGCACGTTGTGTATCGATACGAATGCGGGTGTGTGGTTGCGCAGCAGTCAGGCTGCTGTCAACATCGACCACATCCGGGATTGCTTGCAGGGTGGTTTGTAGTTGCCGCGCGATCTGTGCCCGGTCAGCTGCGGTTGGCCCGTAGATCTGGGCGACCAGCGGTGCCAGTGTCGGCGGGCCGGAAGGTTCTTCCACAATGGCTATGTGGGTGTCGAGTGTCTGCGCCAGTGGTTGCATCCGCCGACGAATACGTTTGGCGATTGCGTGACTGCCTTCATCTCGTTCGGTCTTCGGTACCAGGTTGATCGTGATTTCACCCTGGTGTGGTTGCTGACGCAGATAGTATTGCCGCACTAGGCCATTGAAGGTGATCGGCGCGGGTGTTCCGGCATACAACTGGTAATCTGTGACTGTTGGCTCGTCCCGCAGGGTCAGTGCCAGTTGTTGTATGGTCGCTAAGGTATTCTCGGCAGTACTGCCTTCCGGCAGGTTAGCTACAACGGTCAGGGTTGGTTTATTGTCAAAAGGCAACATCTTGAGCAGCACATGTTGGGTCATGGGTAACAACATGGCTGCAATCAGTGTGATCAGCAGTCCGATGAACAAGGCCCATTGGCTGGCGGTGCGATAACGTCCACTGATAAACGGAGTTAGCAGCTGTCCGACCCAGGTGCCGATTCGATCCCGCTGCTCAGCTTGTGGTTGGTGGTTGCGTAGCAGGCGTACTGCCAGCCAGGGGGTGATGGTGAACGCGATCAGCAGGGATAGGATCATCCCGGTGCTGGCATTCACCGGAATCGGACTCATGTAGGGGCCCATCAGGCCGCTGACAAATGCCATTGGAATCAGGGCTGCGATGACGGTTAGGGTGGCCAGTATGGTCGCGCTGCCGACTTCATTGACTGCTGCCGGGATGACCCGCAGCAGTGGCTGATCCGGTGCTGCCAGATGGCGGCGATGGATGTTTTCAACGACGACGATCGCATCATCAACCAGCACACCGATGGAAAAGATCAGTGCAAATAGCGAGATACGATTCAGGGTAAAGCCCCAGGCCCAGGAGGCGAACAGGGTGATCAGCAATGTCAGAGCGACGGCACCACCGACGACCAGGGCTGCGCGCCAACCTAAGGTCAGATAGACCAGTACGACCACCGCCAGGGTCGCCAGCAGCAATTTCTGCATCAGTTGGCTGGCCTTATCCTGTGCAGTCTGCCCACTGTTACGAGTGGTGCTGACTATGATGTTGTGTGGGATGACTTGTCTCTGCAGGGCGCCTATCTGGCTAAGTACCCGATCAGCAACATCAATCGCGTTTTCTCTCGCTTTTTTCTCAATACTGAGGGTGACGGCAGGGCGTGGCATCGCGTGGTTGGCACTCATCTGCACGTAACCGGTCGGGGTTGCGGCTACACGGGCGATGGTGGCGACATCACGCAACATGATCAGCCGGTTGCCACTGCCGCCGACAATCAGGTTAGCCACCTGGTCTCTATTTTGTAGCGCTTGTCCGATACTGAGCAGGATGCTCTGGTTGTTTTGCACCACGGCCACTGGTTGAGTGGCTTGGCCGTAGGCCTGTAATGATTGCACAATTTGTTGTGGTGTCAGGGCATACGCAGACAGCTTGGTTGGTTCCAGTGTGACCTTGATGACCTCCGGGGTGGCACCGATCACAGATATTGCCCGGGTGCCGGGTACTCGTTGTAATAGCTCAGCCAGCGTCGTGCCGACTTGGCCGAGCTGTGTCTGGGTGACGGTGATATCCTGACTCCACAGGGTCAGCGTTAAGATCGGGACATCGTTGATCCCCCGTGCCCTGACTCTGGGGGGGCGAACACCATATTGTGCTGGCCAGTGAAATTCAGTTTGCACTTGGTTCCAGGTCTTCACTAGTGCTTCCTGGCGCTGGATGCCGACCTGGTACTGTATCGTCAGTACCGCTTGTCCGGGCATGGCGGTGCTGTATACGTGTTTGACACCGGCGATCTGACTTAGCCAGCGTTCTGCCGGGTGGGCAATCTGGTTGGCGATTTCTGTGCTGCCAAGACCAGGTGCCTCCAGAAAGATATCCACCATCGTGACATCAATCTGTGGATCTTCTTCCTTCGGCGTGATCAGCAATGCAATGACGCCCAGCACTACCATAATCAATGCAATCAGGGGTGTGATCGGGTTATTCTGAAAGCGTTGTGCGATCTGTCCGGACAGGCCGAGTGAGCTCATGCCGGGCCGCCATGGGTTGGTTGTGCTGTGTGGTGGCAGGCGTGTACCGGGCTCACTCTCGTTTCAGCCAACCATGCTGCAACACAGAGGTATTTCATGGTGTATATCTCGCTGCGTTGCGCAAAACAACTTCACCGGCCCGCAAACCGGATAAGATCACGATCCCCGCTGATGTCCGTGTGCCGGTCACCACCTGACGTAACAAAACAGCTTCATTCTGCTGGACATACACCGCTTGTAAGTCACCCCGTTCCAGCAAACTGTCAACCGGAATGCGGATCACCTGCTGTTGTCCGGTTGGAATGGCCAGCCGCAGATAGCTGCCGGGCATTGGCTGAAATTGTGTCGGATGCAATAAGCCGCGTACTGTGACAGTATGGGTCGCCGGGTCTGCCTGCGGAAAGATCGTCAGGTCAGTGATGGTATGCCATTCGCCAGCCGTATTTTGTGCCCGGATAAAGCCGGCTGTCCTGATTGCTGAGACCAGTCCCTGTGGAACATGTGCTTGCACGCGCAGCGCAGATAAGTCAAACCCGGACAATAGCGGCTGGCCTATCTGCGCTGTTTCACCGATCTTGATATGGCGTGCGGTCACGATGCCACCGTACGGGGCCTTAATCTGCGTATAGGTCAGTTTTTGTTTGATCTCGGCGATCTGGGCACGCGCCGCAACGATATTGGCCCGCGAAATATCGCGTTGGCTCTGATATTGTTTGGCTGCCTCTGCAGTGACATATTGTTTTTTGCGTAATGCCTGATAGCGGCGATAGTCGGCCTCAGCGCGTGTATTATCAGAGCGCGCCACCCGCAGGGCGGACTGCGCCTGTTGCAGTTGTGCCTTGAGTTCCGCATCGTCCAGTATGACCACTAGGGTGTCCGGAGGTACCTGGTCATTCACATCCACCCGGATATCTTGTACTCGTGCGCTCACCTGGGCACTCAGGGTGGCTTCGTTGACTGCTTCAACCTGGCCGTTCAGCAGCACCTGAGTGGTGATGGTGACCGGTTGTAGTGACAGTGTCTCTGGCGCGGCGATGACCCCAGTCATCAGGCAGGCCGCAAACAGAACGCCACTGTATCGAAGCCAGCTTGTCATTATGTTTGCTCCATAGTTTGCGAGGCTAGCCAGTCAGTGATCGGGCGGGTGCGACGCCACCAGCGGCGGCCTGGTTGCCAGTGCCAGCATTGTCCGGCACATGGATAGATTATGATCGGGTCTTTGTATAGAGTCACCAGATAGTTTTCCAATTCACGCAGTGCGACCATCCAGGCAGCCGGATCAGCATCCAGAACGGCACGGCCTGGTGTCGACAGGACGTGTACTGAGTCGGCCTGTTGTGTCCCGCCACGTGTTTCTGCCAGTTGTGCTATGCCTGCTAACAACCGGTGGTCACCTGTGACCTTAACAAACTGATGTGGTGTGGCTGGCGGCAGGTAGCCACCACCACTCAGCCATAGGCCATTCACTGCAGGATATTCACGCTCTGCCCGGGTCTGATTCGGTGCAGACTGATGCCACAACATCTGTACTTCATTCATGATGGAACGCCAGCGACCAGCATCCGGGCCACTCGGTAAAAAACGCTCAATCGGGCGTCCCAGCACGGCACTCAGTGGCTGCGTCCGGATGTCTGGTGCCTGATCAGATGATAGCAACCAGTGATTTGGCTCAGCCAGCCATAAACGCAGCCCGTCCCCGGCAAAGTGATCGTTAAACAATGTGATGAAGGCTTCGGCTTCGACCTGGCTGAGCGGCTGATGGTGAAAATCAAACGCAAGTAGCCGATCCTGGTCCGGCTGCAAATGGATCGGATCGGCCCGGCAAACCCATTGATCTGTTGTCAGAGGTGGATCCAGATGCCAACTGAGTGCCCCGGTCGGCAGATCCTGCCCGGGTGTAACCGGTAGTCCGAATATCTCGAACAAGGTTGCGGCATAACCCGTTGCTGCAGGACGACGCTCCGCCCGACTGAGCAGACGTGACAGGTTCGATAATAGTGGTGGTTCGGGCAGGGTGGTAGCAGGTGGAAATGGCCCGAACAGATCGGGCACAATGACATGATGTGTCACTGACATAACCTGGCCTGCAAAAGCTGGTTTACCTGTTGCGGATTCGCCTGGCCTTTGGATTTTTTCATCACCTGACCGACAAAAAAGCCAATCATCTTCGGCCTTTTTTCTGGCGCAGCGGCCTGATAATTAGCCACCTGTTGCGGACTGGCCGCAATCACCTCATCTACCCAGACAGTCAGGGCACTCATATCTGTGACCTGCTTGAGCCCACGTGCGGCAATCACTGTGTCTGCTGATCCTTCGCCCTGCCACATCGCAGCAAATACCTGTTTCGCGATCTTGCCGGAAATGGTCTGATCCTGAATCCGGCGTAACAATCCAGCCAGGGCGTCAGCAGTAACAGGTGCCTCGGCCAGGGCCAGGTCTGCCTTATTCAGGGCGGCACTGAACTCCCCCAATACCCAGTTTGCCGCCAAGGTGGCATCACCACAGGTTGTGGCCACAGATTCAAAAAAATCTGCCAGGGCACGGCTGCTGGTCAGGCTGTCTGCGATATACGCAGATACCCCGAACTCAGCCTGAAAACGGGTTGCCCGCGCATCTGGTAATTCCGGCATATCAACCGTTGCTGCTGCGATAAAGTCTGCATCAATGACTAGTGGCAGCAGATCCGGGTCGGGGAAATAACGATAATCATTCGCTTCTTCCTTCGAGCGCATACTGCGGGTTTCATCCCGTTCTGCATCATACAGGCGGGTTTCCTGCACAATCCGGCCGCCATCCTCCAGGATATCAATCTGGCGTTCTGCCTCAAACCGGATCGCCTTCTGCAAAAAACGAAATGAATTGATATTTTTCAGTTCGGTGCGGGTGCCTAATTGTGTCTGCCCCAATGGTCGCACCGACACATTCGCATCACACCGGAAACTACCTTCTTGCAGATTGCCATCACAAATCCCGATACAGGTCACAATCTGGTGGATTTTGCGTGCATATGCCACAGCCTCTTCCGCTGAGCGCATATCCGGTTCAGAAACAATCTCCAGCAAAGGTGTGCCGGCTCGGTTCAGGTCAATGCCGCTCATACCACTGAAGGCACCATGTAATGACTTGCCGGCATCTTCTTCCAGGTGCGCGCGCGTCACCTCAATGGCCTTTTTATCGCCCTCTTCAGAAACCAGATACACGTATCCCCTACCGACGACCGGCAGCTCAAACTGGCTGATCTGGTAACCCTTTGGCAGATCAGGATAAAAATAATGTTTGCGGGCAAATACTGAACATGGCGCGATTTCGGCACCAATTGCGCAGCCGAAACGTACCGCCATCTGCACCGCTGTCTGGTTCAATACCGGCAACACACCAGGCATCCCCAGATCAACCAGTGCAGCCTGCGTATTTGGCTCGGCACCAAAGGTTGTGGCGGCACCGGAAAAGATCTTCGATTGTGTGGCCAGCTGGGTGTGAATTTCCAGGCCAATCACAGTTTCCCACGGCATGATGATTACCTTACAGAATGTTAGCGGAACTGAAGGGCATCCCTGAACACGAGCATATTCGCATGCGATATGTTCAGTGGTGCTCGCAAAGTGACAAAAACCCTGGTCACTGGGTGTGATTCAAATTGATGTGGCGTAATAGCCGGGGGACATAAAATTCGTTGCGGCGTTACCCGTCAAGGGCTTCTCCGAGGGTCGCCAGAATACCCGTCCATGGGGGCTCGGCTGCGGCCGTCCATGGCCGCAGACGCCCTCGGAGAGCAGATCAAAATAACGCTTGCCAGAAACCTGTGGTAGCAAATCACCACATCAAGTTTGAAGCGCACCCCTGGTCACTCAGCTCATGGAGAATATCTCCCGGGTTATTCGACGCAGTCGTACCCGGCTATAGATCCCGTCTGAGTATCTCGAAGTTGTTCGGATCAGCCAGGTCGGCCAGACTCACCTGGCTGAGGTAGCCTATAAATGCCTCAGATGCTTGTTGCAGATGTTGCGCCAGCTTGCAGTGCCCGGCAAGGATGCAAATGGGTTCTTTGCAGTTGACCGGCTGCAGACTGGTCTCCATGAGTCTGACGATATCATCCAGCTTGATCTGTTCAGGTGCCTTCCCCAGTGAGATGCCGCCTGACTTGCCTCGTGTGGCGTGGATAAAGCCGGCGGCTGCCAGCTTGTTCACGATTTTCATCACGTGGCTTTTTGAAATACCATACCGCTCTGCAATCAGATGAATGGTGGCTTTTTTTCCTGCCGGCAGAGTGAGTAAGAACAACAGAATACGGAAGGCGTAGTCAGTGTGTTTGGTGAGTTGCATAA
>JAHDCB010000066.1 GCA_020630035.1 Gammaproteobacteria bacterium | reverse complement strand
GGTGCCCGTCATCTGTTGTTATTAAGCCGTCGCTCTTCAGCATCCTCTGTGCAGGCGCAGCTTGATGATCTGCAGGCGTCCGGGGCTGAGATTACCTTACTGCAGGCAGATGTCAGCCGGGAAGACGATCTTATCCGGGCACTGGCTGCTGTGCCGGTTGACCGGCCCCTGCGCGGTATCATTCATTCTGCTGGTGTACTGGCGGATGGTGCCTTAGCCCGGCAGAGTTGGGAACAGTTTGCCAGAGTACTGGCACCGAAGGTATCCGGTGCCTGGCATCTGCATACCCTGACCAGAGACCTGCCGCTGAACTTTTTTGTGCTGTTTTCTTCCACGGCCGGTCTGTTCGGTAATCCGGGGCAATCGAATCATGCTGCGGCAAATACCTTCCTGGATGCGCTGGCGCATTACCGGCAGGCCCATCAGTTACCAGCACTCAGTATCAGCTGGGGCCCCTGGTCTGAGATCGGTGCTGCAGCAGCGATAGTGCAACGGGCAGGGGCCCGGATGGCCGAACAGGGTAAAGGTGATATTGATCCGGTACAGGGGATGCAGAGTTTTGCCTATCTGTTGCAACACAGCCTGTCTGCCGGGCACACAGAAAACCCGCATGTCGGTGTGATGCCGATTAATGACTGGCAGAAGTTTTTAACAACAGAGTCGGCAGAACAACCTTTTTTTGCTGAATTTGCCCGACAGCATCGGATGCCGTCGGTGACATCTGATGTTGCGCCATTACCGGATTTTCGTCAGCAGTTTGACCAGACAGTACCTGATCAGCAGGAACAGGTGCTCGGGCAGCATATTCAGAGGTTGGTGGCAAGGATTCTTGAGTTTGATCAGCAACAGAAAGATGAAAATATCACATTAAATACAGAACTGATGGCGCTGGGCATGGATTCGCTGATGGCACTGGAGCTGCGTCGCCAGTTAGAGAAGGATCTGCAGGTCTCACTGCGTTCCACACTGGTGTTTGAATACCCGACTATTGGTGTACTGGTCACCTATCTGGTGCAACAGATCTCAGCACAATCTGTTGTGACAGAACAGGATGCGTCCGATGTTTCGCGACCTGAACCGCAGGCAGCGGTCCCCGGAGAAGACATGCTGGATGAGCTCTCACCAGAGGCACTGGAGATGATTCTGGAACAGGAATTAGACACCAGTCGCTGAAGTGTTTCCGGGTAAGGTTTAATAAACATCATTCAGTTTTGTACGGCAGGAATGCAATGAGCGCAGATGCAGATAAGCAACAGGTGTTGTTAAAAAATGCGGTCCTCAGGATCAGGCAGATGAAGGCTCAGCTTGAGGCAATGCAGAATAAACAGCACGAGCCCCTGGCTGTGATTGGTATGGCCTGTCGCTATCCGGGTGCGGATACGCCGGAGGCGTTCTGGGAGCTGTTGCGGTGTTGATAAGGTAGAGGAGATTCCGTCGGATCGATGGGATGTTGACAGATATTATGATCCGACCCCCGGAACACCTGGCAGGATGTCTGTACGGCATGGTGCCTTTCTGGACCGGGTTGATCAGTTTGATCCGCAGTTTTTCAATATCCCGCCGCGCGAAGCGGTGAGTATCGATCCGCAACATCGTTTGTTGTTAGAGGTTAGCTGGGAGGCGCTGGAACGTGCTGCGATTGTGCCCGGGCAACTCCACAGCAGCCGGACCGGCGTGTTTGTGGCGATGATGCATGCTGGCGAATATGCGCAGTTACTGGCGCGTAGTGCCAGTCAGGATATGTATGCAGCGACTGGCAACGGTTATTGTTTTGCATCTGGTCGGCTATCGTATGCACTCGGGTTACAAGGCCCGAGTGTGGTCGTGGATACGGCCTGTTCGGCTTCTCTGGTTGCCGTACACCAGGCCAGCTATAGTCTGCGGGCAGGCGAGTGTGATACTGCCCTGGTTGGTTCTGTCAACCTGATGTTAACGCCTGACGCGACCATCACGATTTCACAACTGCAGGCCTTATCACCGGACGGACGTTGCAAGACATTTGATGCGGCGGCTGATGGGTTCGGACGAGGTGAAGGTTGTGGAGTGATCGTGCTGAAACGTTTGTCAGATGCTGTGGCGGCGGAAGATAACATTCTGGCAGTGATTCGCGGCAGTGCCGTGAATCATGGTGGTGCGAGTGGCGGGTTTACGGTGCCGAGTAAATCGGCGCAGGAGCAACTGATCCGGGATGCGCTGAGTAACAGTCGGGTCAGGCCGGATGAGGTGGCCTACGTGGAGGCGCATGGCACCGGGACCTCACTCGGCGATCCGCTTGAGATCCATGCGTTGGCGGATGTGTTTCATACCCCTGGTCGTTCCGATCCGTTATGGGTGGGTTCGGTCAAGACCAACATCGGCCATTTAGAGGGTACAGCTGGGATGGCCGGGATGATGAAGACCATTCTGGCCTTTCAGCATGATGCGATTCCACCACACTTACATTTTCATGACCCGAGTCCGCATATTGACTGGCCCGGGACGCCTGTGCGTGTGCCAACGGAAATAACCCCCTGGCCTGCTGCTGCACAACAACCGGTTGCGGGTGTGAGCTCATTTGGTCTGGGAGGCACGAACGCACATGTGATTTTGCAGGGCCCGGAAGCATCGGATGCATCTCCGGTGACACCTGCGGTGCCGGAGCGTCCCTGGCACCTGCTGAACCTGTCAGCCCGAAGTCCGGCAGCACTCACAGCACTTGCTCAGAAATATGTGGACTTTGCAGATCGTATCGCGTCTGAAGATATTGATCTGGCTGATATCTGTTATACCGCTAATGTTGCCAGAACGCATTTTGATTATCGTCTGAGTGTCGTATCTGATTCAGTGGCACACATGCGCATGGCCCTGAACGAGCAGATACAGAGTGGCTCAATTGCCTCTGTTCAGAAGAATCATCAGACAACGAAGTCAATAGCCTTTTTGTTCACCGGCCAGGGTAGTCAGTATCCCGGCATAGGTCGCGAACTGTATGCCACACAGCCGACGTTCCGGGCCGTTCTGGATCAATGCGATGCCATCTTACGGCCGTTACTGGATGGTGTCTCTGTTCTGGAGATCATGAATGATCAGCAGACTGACCGTATTCATCAGACGGCGTATACCCAGCCGACCCTGTTTGTGCTGGAAGTCGCACTGGCGAAGTTATGGTCTGCCTGGGGCATACAGCCAAAGGTATTGATCGGACATAGTGTCGGTGAGATTGCTGCGGCCTGTGTGGCCGGGGTATTCAGCCTGGAAGATGGACTGACACTGGTCGCGGCACGTGCCCGCCTGATGCAGGCCCTGCCGCAGCAGGGTGCAATGGTCGCCTGTCTGACCGATGTGACACGGGTGCAGTCTGCGATAGCTGAGTACTCTGATGAAGTCTCTATCGCAGCGGTCAACGGGCCGACCAATGTGGTCATTTCCGGTGCGACGACCGCCGTGCAGGCGATTGTCGAACAGCTTGCGGCAGAGCATATCAGGACGCGTGCACTAACTGTATCGCATGCCTTTCATTCACCCCTGATGGACCCGATGCTGGCAGAGTTCCGGGCAGTGGCGACCCGTATTACCTATGCTGAACCGACTCTGCCGCTGATCTCCAATCTGACCGGACAACTGGCGGATGCGACCATCGCCACACCAGATTACTGGGTGCGCCATGTGCGTGAAGCCGTGCAGTTTGCCGACGGCATGGCCTGTTTGCTGGCGCAGGGCGTTGATATCTTTCTGGAGATCGGGCCAAAGCCGGTATTACTTGGTATGGGGCAGCGTTGTGTGCCGGAAGACACAGGGCTCTGGTTGCCCAGCATCCGCCCGGATCAGGCCTGGCCACAACTGTTGTCCAGTCTGGGTCAGTTATACCGGCAGGGCGTGACCGTAGACTGGCAGGCGTTTGATCAGAACTATGCGCGACGCAGGGTGGTGTTACCGACCTATTCGTTCCAGAGAGAACGCTACTGGGTTGACTCTTCTGTTGCAGAGTCATTATCCCGTCTTCGTCCCCTGATTGATAAGATGGTCCGGGTGCCGACACATGACGAGACACTGTTTGAAACAGCGTTCAGTGTACAGAATTTCCCCTTTCTGAATGACCATCGGGTCTATGGCACAGTCATTTCACCCGGAGCCTGTCATCTGTCAGTTGTGCTGTCGGCGGCGGAATTGCTGTCTGGTACAGGTGACTGCCTGCTGGAAGATATCATCTTTCCGCAGGCTCTGGTGATGCCGGAAGATGAGGCACGGACAGTGCAGGCGGTGTGCATACCGACAGAAGGTGCCTGGATGCAGTTTCAACTGATCAGCTTTGCTGACAGTGCACAGCATCTGGTGCATGCCACAGGACGTTTGATGACAGATCAGATCGAGGCCCGGTCAGCTTCCCCGATTACTCTGGATGACTGGCGTGAACAATGTCCGACTGAATTATCCATTGATGCGGTGTATCAGACGGCGGCTGAAAAACAGATTGTGTTCGGGCCATGTTTCCGCTGGCTGAGCCGTGTCTGGGTGGGGGATGGACAAGCGGTTGCCCGACTTGACTGTCCGGAGGTCGTGGGTAGCTTATCCGGATATGTGTTACATCCTGGCCTGCTGGATGCGTGCCTGCAGGTGACCGGGGCAGTTGAGCAGAATTCAGACGAAACCCGGCTGCCATTTGCCATTCAGAGTATACGGGTGTACGGACCCGCGACAGGCCAGGTATGGTGGTGTGTCAGTCAGCAGACAGATGAAGATACATCGGATATCTGGCTGCTGGACCAGAATGAACACCTGCTGGCTGAGATACGAGGTTTTACCGTCCGGGCCGTACCGAGAGAGGCGTTGCAGTCAGTCCCGGTATGGCAGAACTGGTTATATCAGGTGAACTGGCAGGCGCAGGCACTACCGGAGGTGGCGGCTACATCAGAAGAAACACACTGGCTGATCGTGACTGCCACAGCAGATGCCGGTGCAGTGCTCAGTGACCAGATCCGGAGCTCAGGTACCCGGTGTACGCTGCTACCCCTGGCAGAGTTACGGTTGGCAGATCATGTTGCCCATAGTCCGGCACTGACTGATGTGGTCTATCTGGCGCAGGAAGATAAGGCCCTTGCGGTGCCGGAGCAAACCACAGAACTCAGTGGTGGTCTGCTGCATCTTGTACAAGGGTTAATCAAACAGGATATCACGCCGCGTTTGTGGGTGATAACCCGGAATGCGCAGCCGGTGATCGCACACGAATCAGTCAACCCGGTGCAATCTGCGGTATGGGGGCTGGTGCGCACGATTGCTGTGGAACACCCTGAATTCAGATGTGTTGCCCTTGATTATGCAGAAGAGTCAGATCTTTCTATGTTGTCGGGGCAGTTGTGTACGCCGGATGCAGAAACGCAACTGGCCCTGCGGGGTACCGAGCGGTATGTCGCCCGGCTGCATCGCTGGCAGCCGTCAGATGCTGTCTCTGTGACTGAACCGCCGGTGATCAGAGCACAGGCGACCGGCAGTTATGTCATCACGGGTGGCCTGGGTGGGCTGGGATTGCAGGTTGCCGGACAACTGGTGAACGCAGGAGCCAGACATCTGGTGCTGGCCGGGCGGCGTAATCCATCAGCGGTCGTGGCAGATCAGATTCGTTGCCTGGAGGCTGATGGGGCGGAGATACAGGTTGTACAGGCGGATATCTCGGTTGCAGACGATGTGGCGCGCCTGCTGGCAGCCTGTCCGCAACCCCTGCGTGGTGTTGTGCATGCTGCCGGGGTACTGGATGACGCTGGCCTGAGCCAGCAGACAACAGAACGTCTGGCAACCGTGATGGGGCCGAAGGTACAGGGAGGCTGGCATCTGCATTGTCTGACAGCCGATCAGGCACTGGATTTCTTCGTCTGTTTCTCTTCGATTGCCGCCTTGTCAGGTAGTCGTGGCCAGGGCAACTATGCAGCAGCGAATGCGTTTCTGGATGGCCTGATGGCCTGTCGGCAGGCACAAGGTCTGCCGGGACTCAGTATTAACTGGGGTGCCTGGGCAGAGGTTGGCATGGCGGCGAATCTGGCTGAGCGCGAACGTGCACGGCTGGCCAGCCAGGGGCTTGGACTGATTCAGCCGGAACAGGGACAGCAGGCACTGGCCTGTCTGCTGGAGCATGCTAACGGCACAGCTCAGATTGGTGTCTTCCCCATCGACTGGAAGACATTTACAGCCCATGATCCGACCTCTCATTCTTTTTATGCAGACTTGTCTGTATCAGCGACGACCCATCAGACGGTTATCTCAGCCAGACAGCAATTATCTGTTCTGGCGCTGGCAGAACGGGAGGCCTTTCTGCTGCACCATCTGCGTAGTACCGTTGCAAAGGTACTGGGATTATCCGCCGCAGACCAGGTGGATCCGGCGAAGGGACTGACCGACCTGGGTCTGGATTCATTAATGGCGGTTGAACTCCGTAATAATTTGTCGCGCAGCCTGGAAATCTCATTGCCAGCCACCTTAGTGTTTGATTATCCTAATCTGAATATATTGCAGGCTCATCTGATGACTGAACTGTTTACGGAGCAGATTCCGGCCGCTGATCGGACTGACTCAGCCACGGATAGTCTGACCGAAGATGAGCTGACTGATTTGTTTTTACAAGAATTTTTACAGGACGACTGAGTATGGCAGCGAATACGCCGGATTATGTTGCGGCAATGAAGAATGCATTACAACAAACACGCGATTTAAAGGCTAAGCTGGCCGAGTCTGAAAGACGTCAACGTCCTGAACCGGTGGCAGTGATCGGGATGGGCTGCCGTTTCCCGCAGCGTATCCGGACACCGGATCAGTTCTGGAAATTTTTATGTGCCGGTGGGGATGCGATTACAGAAATTCCACCTGAGCGCTGGAACGTAGAGGATTTTTTTGATCCGGATCCTGCTGTGCCGGGTAAATCACATGTCCGCCGAGGTAGTTTTGTCGATCAGATCGACCAGTTTGATCCGCAGTTTTTTAATATTTCACCGCGTGAAGCGATGCTGATGGATCCGCAGCAGCGTCTGTTGTTAGAGGTCAGCTGGGAGGCCTTAGAGTACGCCAATATCGTTCCCGAGACGCTGTCAGGCGGCCTGACGGGTGTCTTTATCGGCATCTTTACAAATGATTACCGGTCTGTCACCGGTCGTCAGGAAACCGCAGACTTGTATGACCAGTCCGGTTCAGCGCTGAGTGTTGCGGCGGGTCGGTTATCCTATGTACTGGGCCTCACCGGGCCGACGATGGCAATTGATACGGCGTGTTCATCATCCTTAGTCGCCGTACATCAGGCGTGTCAGAGTCTGCGTCAGCATGAATCTGATCTGGCCCTGGCCGGTGGTGTCGGGCTCATCTTATCACCCGAGATCATGATTTCCTTCTCCAAGGCAGGCATGTTGGCAGCAGATGGTCATTGCAAGACGTTCGATGCGGCTGCTGATGGCTATGTGCGGGGAGAAGGGTGTGGTGTCATCTTACTCAAGCGACTGTCTGATGCGCTGCGGGATGGCGATGCAATTCTGTCAGTTATTCGAGGGTCCATGGTGAACCACGATGGGCCAAGCAGTGGACTGACAGTGCCCAGAGGGCCATCACAACAGGAAGTTATCCGCCGGGCACTGCAACAGGCGAGCCTTGAACCACAGTCGGTCAGCTATATTGAAGCCCATGGTACGGGTACCTCACTGGGTGATCCGATAGAAATCGGTGCGCTGGATGCCATATTTCATGAACGTGATGAGCCCCTCCAGGTAGGCTCAGTCAAGACCAATCTGGGTCATCTGGAGGCGGCGGCTGGCATCGTCGGCCTGATTAAGACGGTGCTGATGGTACAACATCAGCAGATTCCACCACACCTGCATCTGCAGCAGCCGAATCCGCAGATTGAGTGGGATCAGTTGCCGATACAGATCCCGACCACACTGATGCCCTGGCAGGCGGAGGAACGCATTGCCGGGGTCAGTTCATTTGGTTTCAGCGGTACCAATGCCCATGTCATCGTGTCTGAATGGACACCTAATCAGGTTGCCGATGCCGCTGACGAAAAGAGTACAGAGCGTCCAGCACACCTGTTGATTCTGTCAGCAAAAAGCGCAGCCGGACTGGCCGCGCAGGTTCAGGCATATCAGGACTATATAGCGGAACACGCGACCCTGAATCTGGCGGAGTTGTGTTACACCGCTGCCACCTGTCGCAGCCATTTTGCGTACCGTCAGGCGTTTGTGGCGCGCTCGTGTGACGAACTGCAGGAACAACTGACATCCTGTGTTGCAGGTGATCATCCGGCTGTGGTGACAGGTCATGCCCCGTCGCATCAGACTGCACCGACCCTGGCCTTTCTGTTCACCGGACAGGGCAGCCAGTATGCCGGGATGGGACAGGAACTGTACGAGACACAGCCGACCTTCCGGGCGACGCTGGATGAA
>JAHDCB010000065.1 GCA_020630035.1 Gammaproteobacteria bacterium | reverse complement strand
GGCAACCCTGGGTTTTCATCACCCACGCCGGGGTAAATTTTTTCGTAGCGAACTGGGCCATTTTCTGCGCTTAGCCCGTGCTGAACAACTGAACCCACACCAGCCACAAGGCTCCTATGCCGGTGCTATGGGTCAACCGCAGTTTATTCCATCCAGCTATCATCATTTTGCCATCGACTTTGACCAGGACGGCAAACGGGACATCTGGCATACACCAGCTGATGTCATCGGTAGTGTCGCACATTATTTTGCCCGACATCACTGGCAACCAGGCCAGGCTGTCACTCTGCCGGTACAAGATATCGATCAAAATAAACATGCCAGCCTGCTTGAGGCCGGCTATAAACCAAGTTTTTCTGTTACCAGATTACGCGCTGCCGGTATTCAGCTGCCGGATAGCTTGGATGCACAACAGTCCGCCAGCCTGTTGCAGCTCAAAACACAGGAACAATCTGAATACTGGCTCGGACTACCTAATTTTTATGTCATCACCCGCTATAACCACAGCCCGCTGTATGCCATGGCTGTCTATCAACTCAGTGAGGCTATCCGTGAACGTTACTTATCTAACTAATATCTCCTTAATCAGTGCCTGCAGCCTACTCCTGCTGGCCAGTTGCAGCAGCCAGATTGAACGGGATGGCCCTCCCGACCAGACACCAAATACCGCAGCTCTGGATCAGATTCAAAACCCAATCCCAAGCTTCAGTCCACCTCGCTCGGCGAACCTGAAGCCTTATACCATACATGGTAAAACCTATTACCCGCTCGCCAGCAACCAGGATTTCGTACAGCGCGGCGAAGCATCCTGGTATGGCCGCAAATTTCACGGACGGCCTACCGCCACCGGCGAAGCCTACGACATGTATGCCATGACAGCCGCACATAAGCGTCTGCCACTACCCAGCTACGTCAGTGTCCGCAATCTGGATAACGGACGCGAGATTATTGTCCGTGTGAATGATCGCGGCCCTTTTCATGGCAACAGAATCATTGATTTATCTTATGCCGCCGCATACAAACTGGGAATTCTGCAACAAGGTACCGGGAGTGTTGAAGTTCGCGCTATTACCCCGGATACTGCAACCACCCCGGTACCGCAATCCTTACCACCTGCGCCGGAAGAGCAGAAGGTCATCGTCTACTTACAAATTGGCGCCTTCCGTAGCTACGATAATGCGCAACACTTACAACAAAGACTGCAAAGCCATCTGCAATGGCCGATTCGCATTGTGAGCACAGCCGACGACCAATTACATAGAGTCCAGACCGGACCCTTGCCTCAAGTCAGCGTAGCAGAGCAAGTCGCAACACAACTCTCCGAACATGGCGTCACCGGTGCACAAGTCAAACTCGCTGTTCGATGAAGCTCAACCTGCTGCAATGCCACGGCTCTGGCAATACATTTTTATTGCTTGATGAATACAGTGGGCAAAACCCACCTGTTGACGAGCGATATCGAGCAGCAATCAGCCAGACGCTCTGTCACCACCAAACCGGGCTCAATACCGACGGCATCCTGTTTTATCAGTCAAGTGCCACAGCAGACTGTGCCATGCGTATGTTTAACCCGGATGGCACAGAAGCAGAAATGTGCGGTAACGGCCTGCGTTGTGCTGGTCGCTACGCCATTGAAATGCTGAATAAAACAACCATATCTGTTGCAACGGGGGGCTCAGTGTTATCTGTCAGCGAGGCAGAACCTCTACTGCCGGATATTGCAACCTATGTAGCCGATATCGGACCGGTATCGCTCAACACCAACAGCCTGCCGATGGTGACCAGGCAGACAACACACTGCCATCAACCAATTACGGAATTATCTGACACGCTACGCTTTACCGCTCTCAGCATCCCTAACCCGCACTTGATTGCATTCATCACACAATATGACCCCGAGCAATTACAGGATATCGGGCACAAGGCCAACAATACGCCGATTTTTCCACATGGGGTGAATGTCAGTTTCGCCACAAAATTGCGTAACAATACACTATTCGTCGCCACCTATGAACGCGGGGCTGGTATTACCGAGGCCTGCGGAACCGCTATGTCTGCTGCCAGCTTTTGCAGTGTACAGCGCCAGATGTGCCAGCCGGAACAATGTATCACTGTTTACAATCAGGGAGGCATGGTGCAATGCACTGTCTTTCCGGAACAAAACAAAGTGACTTTAACGGGTAATGCAACATTTCTGTCAAACCATCAGGTGCATTTAGATAGCAACTACTGCCAGATCACCAGCCGTACCACGGAACACGTGTATACCACAGAAATACAAGCCTATGCCAGGCTGAAACAACACGCAATGGCCGCAGCCGGGATGATCAGCCGTCACTGATGCAAGGTGACATCCATGTTATCTCGCAACTTGCCACGCAGTACACGATACGCTGCGTCATACTGCTGCGTACGATAGGTCTTTAATTGCCCGGTATCCAAGGTAGCGGATACTGCTTCATCCACCCGTTCAACTGCAATCACATAATAGCCATCTGCAGACATAACCCCAGTGTAGCTCGGTGTATCCGCCTCAGGCCGGGGCGCCGCAAAAACCATTTGCACCACCGACTGCGGTAATACGTCTGTATGCCGCTCCAGTACCTGTTCCTGCTCCGGCATCCAGGCCTGCACCACTTCATTAAATGCCGCACCGGCCTGTAACGATGACAGGGCCTGTTCTCCCATCTGTTGGGTTTGTTCCGATGCTTGCTCCGCCGCAAGACGCGCTACAATCTGCTCTCTGACATCAGCTAATGGCTTGCGTGTTGCTGCTTTATGGCCCGCTATGCGCAGGACAACGGCATTCACCGGACTCAATTCAGTTAATTCACTGTTATTGCCCTGCAATACATCTTCAGAAAACGCCAAGGCCTTAATTTTTTCTGTATTCAGTGGTTCAGGAAAGACCCCGGAACGCGTCAACCAGTCGGTTTCCTGAACTGGCACATTCAGTAACTCCGCCGCCGACTCCAGGCTATCCGGGGTTTCATATACCATTGCGGCCAGGCGCTCAAACTCATCGTAGTACAAGTTTTCTACCTGTTGCGCCCGATAAGCTGCTACCACATCGTCCCGCCGATCAGCGAAATCAGGCTCCCCACCACCACGTATCGCTTCCAGTTGAATCAGGTGATAACCAAATTCGGTTTGCACCGGCTCACTCAAACCACCGACTTCCAACTCGAATGCGGCATCAGCAAATGGCTTAACGAAGGCGCTTTGTTCCATCCAGCCAAGATCACCCCCCATATCAGCAGATCCGGGGTCTTTTGAATGAGCCTGTGCCAGCTCGGCGAAGTCTGCGCCGGCGCGTAGTTGTGCCAGTAAGTCCTGCGCCAGCGTTAATTGTGCTGCCGCATCACCTGCTTGTTGTGCAATCAGGATATGACGTAGTTTGCGCTCTTCCAGTGCAATAAAATCACTCTGGTGTTCAGCAAAATAGGCCTGCAACGCAGCTTCATCCAATTCAACCTGAGCACCCAGCGTTTTTTCTGACAGATGCAGATAAGCCAGTTTGATCTGTTCCGGCATTTTATATTCGTCAGAGTGACGCTCATAATACGTCGCCACTTGTTCTGCGGTCACAGCCGCCGGCTGTGGATCAGAGACCGGGATTTGTACATAGCGTATCGCACGCTTCTGTGCTTCTAACCGGACAAAATCACTCAGTTTCTGTTCAGTCACAAAGTGACCACTCTGCCAACTCGACTCAAACTGACGTAACACAATATCCTGGCGCACCTGTTGTTCAAAAAAAGAACTGGTGACGCCCTGGTTACGTAACGCTGTACGATACAAGGCGGCATCAAACACACCCTCGCGCTGAAAGGCCGGTATCTCCTGTATCAGCTGACGCACCTGTGCATCAGTTGGCTGCATATTCCAGTCAGTTGTTGCCTGTTGCAAGACCTTTTCATCCACCATCGCTTGCAGCACACGCGGTTTCAGACGTGTCTCATCAAATAAATCCGCCTGGTAGTTCTCCCCGAGAACACGGCGCATGGATTCACGAAAGTCGCGCAGCCGCCGATCCAGCTCGCTTTGTTTAATATCTGTGCCTTCCACCACAGCAACCACTGGGTCCGCACTCACACCGAAATATTCCTGAATACCGAATAACGCAAACGGAATACTGATCAGGATGACAATCAACCAGGCCACCCAGCCCTGAGCACGATTTCTGATAGCTTGTAACATAGAGTTTATTAAGTTTTGTGCGGCATTTATGCCAGACATAAAAAAAGGGCATCACCAAGGATACCCTTCATAGCTCACATGATATTCTGGCGGAGTGGACGGGACTCGAACCCGCGACCACCGACGTGACAGGCCGGTATTCTAACCAACTGAACTACCACTCCTTATCCTGTGGTGGGTGCTGCAGGGCTCGAACCTGCGACCCTCGCCTTGTAAGGGCGATGCTCTCCCAACTGAGCTAAGCACCCGCATCAACCCGACTAGTTTACAGCATCTTTCAATGCCTTACCAGGCTTAAACGCAGGTATTCTGGACGCCTGAATCTGTATCGCTTCTCCTGTTCTGGGGTTACGTCCGGTACGCGCAGCCCGTTCCCGCACGCTGAAGGTGCCGAAACCAGGGATTGCGACCATATCGCCTTGTGCCAGAGCATCCTGAATGGATTTTACCACAGCATCTAATGCCTTCGCAGCCGTTGCTCTGGGCAAATCCGCCTGATCAGCAACGTTAAAGACTAACTCACTTTTGTTCATTTTACCTCCTGTGCTCAGTATGAGCGGTTATCTTAGAATCAGAACCCGACAGCGCCGGACTCTGGGGTAACAACATAACCGTAACCGGTTCAGTGACGCTGCACCAATTCAGGTGTGGCTGTCAGGTCACCAGTGACAATATCATCCAACACGATCGGTTGTGATGGTTCTTGATCTGCCAACCTTGGGGTTGGCACACGTGATAAGGCAATATCCCACACCTGATCTATCCATCGCACCGGATGAATCGCCAGGTGTTGTTTGATATTGTCCGGAATTTCCGTCAGATCACGCTCATTTTCTGACGGAATAATGACTGCCTGAATACCACCGCGATGTGCAGCCAGCAACTTTTCTTTCAAGCCACCAATCGGCAGGACTTCGCCCCGCAATGTGATTTCACCAGTCATGGCAACTTCAGCGCGGACAGGTATCTTCGTCAGTGCCGAAACCAGCACCGTACTCATACTGATGCCAGCACTGGGGCCATCTTTCGGTGTCGCACCTTCCGGTACGTGAATATGGACATCCAGGGTGCGGTAAAAGTCGTCTTCCAGGCCTAAGCTGGCGGCCCGGGCGCGCACCACTGTCATAGCAGCCTGAATAGATTCTTTCATCACGTCGCCCAGTTTACCAGTCTGAACCAGACGTCCCTTACCCGGGGTGAGTTCTGCCTCTATCCGCAGCAGCTCACCACCAACCTCTGTCCAGGCAAGGCCAACAACCTGTCCAATCTGGTCTTTTTCTTCTGCCCGACCATAACGAAAACGCCGCACACCCAGATATTTTTCAAGGTCATCTTTCGCTAGCTTAACATGCTTTGCGGCTTCTGTCCGAGTCACCAGGCCCTTGACAACCTTGCGACAGATCCTGGCAATTTCCCGCTCCAGGCCACGCACACCTGCCTCACGGGTATAGTGGCGCACGATATCCCGGACTGGTTCAGGTGCTATCTGTAACTCATCCGACTGCAACCCGTTATTTTTTATCTGCTTGGGAAATAAGTAGTTTTCAGCAATATTGATCTTTTCATCTTCTGTATAACCGGATAATCGGATCACTTCCATCCGGTCTAACAAGGGTGCCGGAATATTCAGGCTATTCGCTGTGGCAACGAACATCACATCAGACAGATCAAAATCCAGCTCCAGGTAATGGTCCTGGAAGGTATGGTTCTGCTCCGGATCTAACACTTCCAGCAGCGCTGACGCCGGATCGCCCCGGGCATCCATCGCCATTTTATCAATCTCATCTAACAGGAATAGCGGGTTCCTGACACCAACCCTGGATAATCCCTGGATAATTTTACCCGGTAAGGCGCTGACGTAGGTACGACGGTGCCCGCGAATTTCAGCCTCATCCCGCACGCCACCGAGTGCCATACGCACATATTTGCGCCCCGTAGCGCGTGCGATCGACTCTCCGAGCGAGGTCTTACCCACCCCGGGCGGCCCTACCAGACACAGAATCGGGCCCTTTAGCTTACGTACTCGTTGTTGTACTGCCAGATATTCTAATATCCGTTCCTTAACTTTTTCCAGACCATAATGGTCTTTATCCAGTATCGTCTGTGCTCGCTGCATACTGGCACTGATCCGGCTGCGTTTATGCCATGGCACCTTCAGTAACACATCCAGATAGCTACGTACGACGCCCGCTTCTGACGACATGGGCGCCAGCATCTTCAGCTTATTCAGTTCCTCCTGAGCCTTATGCTTTGCTGCCTTGCTCATGCGCAGACTATTGATTTTTTTCTCAAGCTGCTCTGTCTCACTGGCTGCCGGGTCGCCTGACTCATTGCCAACTGAGCGCATTTCTTTCTGCAGCGCCTTCATTTTTTCATTCAGCAGATATTCACGCTGATTTTTTTCTATCTGCCCCCGCACGCGTTTATGCAGATTTTTTTCCAGATCCAGCAGTTCATTTTCATCCTGCATCAACGCCAGCAGGTGTTCCGCCCGCTGTCCGATATCCAGCGTTTCAAGCAACGTTTGTTTATCCGCCAGCTTCAGGCCAATCTGTGCCGCAACGCTATCAACTAAATGTGACAGACTCTTCAGTTCTGCCAGTGTTTTCGTCAGGTCTGGCGGTATGCGCTGATTCAGCTTGGCATACTGGGCAAACTGGCGGTTGACTGAGCGCATCATCGCGGATTGTTCGCGCTCATCTGACATCGGCTGATCTGTCAACAGATGATAATGTGCGGTGAGATAAGCCTCGGTCGCGGCGATATCATACAGACGCACCCTGCGCTCACCTTCCACCAGGGCCTTGTGGGTACCATCCGGCAACCGCATCAGTTGCACCACACGAGCGACCACACCAATCTCATACAGATCGTCAGCGCCTGGTTGTTTTTCTCCGGTCACTTTTTGGGCAACCACCAGGATACGCTTATCCGCCTCGATTGCAGCATGCAGTGCCTGCATTGATTGCTCACGCCCGACAAATAACGGCAGGACAACCCGCGGATACACCACGGCATCCCGCAGTGGCATCAACGGTAGTGCAGTACTGTCGTCATTCAGTACGATATCCATGATCTATCCCGGGTTATTCGCTGACAGCAACACTTGAACCAATCTCAGTTTTATCACCATCGTATACGATCAGAGGCGCACTGTTCCCTTGTATCGCAGACTTATCCACGACCACCTTACTCACTGCTTCCAGCGACGGCAGATCATACATCACGTCCAACAACACATGTTCCAGTATGGTACGTAAACCACGTGCACCGGTTTTGCGTTTCAGAGCCTTCAAGGCAATGGCCTGCAGAGCATCCGCACGAAACTCCAGACCAGCCCCTTCCATATCAAATAAGTGCTGATATTGTTTGACCAGTGCATTCTTTGGTTCGGTCAGAATGGTGATCAGCGCCGACTCGTCCAGCTCTTCCAGCGTCGCCACCACCGGCAGTCGCCCGATCAGCTCTGGTATCAGACCATAGCGCACCAGGTCTTCAGATTCTACCTGACGCAAGGTCTCGCCCAGATTGTGCTTATCATCCTTACTATGGACTTCAGCATTAAATCCGATACCACCTTTTTCAGAACGTTGCCGAATCACCTTTTCCAGCCCGTCAAACGCCCCGCCGACGATAAACAGGATGTTCGAGGTATCGATACGCAGAAAATCTGACTGCGGATGCTTACGCCCACCCTGTGGTGGTATTGACGCAATCGTGCCTTCAATCAGCTTCAGCAACGCTTGTTGTACGCCTTCACCAGAAACATCCCGGGTGATGGAGGTATTTTCTGAACGCCGCGAGATTTTATCGATTTCATCAATATAAATGATACCGGTCTGCGCCTTTTCAGCATCATAATCACATTTCTGCAATAACTGCTGGATGACATGTTCGACATCATCACCGACATAACCGGCCTCGGTCAGGGTGGTCGCATCGGCAATCACAAATGGCACATCCAGCATCCGCGCCAAGGTTTCTGCCAGCAGTGTCTTACCGGAGCCAGTCGGGCCAATCAGCAGAATGTTACTCTTTGAAATCTCAACTTCTTCTGGCTGACCAGTCATCGACAAGCGTTTG
The DNA here is from genome assembly GCA_020630035.1 of Gammaproteobacteria bacterium. Classification (GTDB taxonomy): domain Bacteria; phylum Pseudomonadota; class Gammaproteobacteria; order Chromatiales; family Chromatiaceae; genus JAHDBG01. The sequence goes on along the minus strand of JAHDCB010000065.1, from coordinate 185 downwards.
TAATGGTTATACACCGCAACCGAGAGCACCTTTTTGGCCTGCTCCTGGCCAATCACATAGTCATCCAGACTGGTCTTGATTTCACGTGGCTTCGGCAGACCTGCAGTGACTTCTGCCGACTCGTCTTCCAGTTCTTCCAGAATGATGTCATTGCACTGATCGACACATTCATCGCAGATCATCAC
>JAHDCB010000064.1 GCA_020630035.1 Gammaproteobacteria bacterium | reverse complement strand
TAACTTGCGAGGCTCATTAAGCATGCCCGCTAAGGCAGCCTGAGCAACAACGGTTGCTGATACCCCTGCGTCTGCAACTGCTGACGCGCCTGTTCTGCGGTCGCCTGATCAGCATACGGGCCAGCCATCACCCGGTGATAGATTCTGCCACCATCCAGGGTAACCGACTGCAGATGGGTTTCGATACCAGCAAACGCCAGCTCAGCCCGCAGCCGTTCAGCATCAGCCATGCGGACATACGAACCCACTTGTAGCCGGTAACGCATCGCTGGCCGGTCAGGCGTTGGCGTGACCGCTGATCGCGCAGGTGGCTGCGGCACCACAACAGGTGCCTGCACTTCAGGGGCAACGGGCGCTGGTACCGGCACCTGTTGTTTCGGCAGGGTGTTATAAAACTCAAACCGTGGCTTATGTGGCTGCGTGGGTTGCGGTGGTAGCTGCACAGCTGGTGCAGGTACCACCACCGGTTGCAACGGCTGAGGCGCTGAGTGTTTCAGCCAGACCAGGACGGCAACAAACGCCAGCAACAATATCACGACCAGCAGCCACAGCCCGACCGGCGTGCGACGCTTACGCACCGCCCTGGCGGGCGTGCGTCTTTTATAGTCTCGTGGCACAGAATACCTTATACATCATGAGCATAGAACATCAGCAACTGCCTGGTGACATCTGGCTACCAGACATTCACCACACACCCTCCCCAAATCAGAACCAGCGGCCTGACAGGCTACCGGTCAGCTTACTGGTTATCCATAATATCAGCCTGCCGCCCGGCGTATTCGGCGGCGAGGCAGTCGAAGCCTTATTTCAGAACCGACTCGACCCTGCTGCACACCCCTTTTTCGCTGAAATCGCCAACCTCAGAGTGTCCAGCCACCTGTTTATCCGGCGCGATGGCACAGCACAACAATTTGTTGCCCTGAACCGGCGGGCCTGGCATGCCGGACAATCCTGCTTCGCCGGACAACCCGAATGCAATGATTATGCGATTGGTATTGAACTGGAAGGCACGGATGACCTGCCATTTACCGCAGCGCAGTATACGCGCTTAATCCAGCTTACGCGGCAGATTCAGGCGTCGTATCCACTCATCACCCGCCAGCGTATTGTCGGGCACAGCGACATAGCACCGGGGCGCAAGACAGATCCGGGGCCACAATTTGCCTGGGATGACTTTCTCCGTCACTGCTGAAAACAGACCGGCTCATCCAAAGTGGCACCATCCAGCACCGGCTGCTGTTGTGCATTCAGACTAAGCCGCCCGGCCACCAGCCACTGCACCACCACAGGATACAACTGATGCTCGGCAACCAAGACGCGAGCAGCTAATTGTGCCTCGTCGTCCTCCGGCAACACCGGCACGATGGACTGCGCAATCACCGGCCCCCCGTCCAACTCCGGCGTAACAAAATGAACACTGACCCCATGTTGCGTGACACCAGCATCCAACGCACGTTGATGCGTATGCAACCCCGGAAACGCTGGCAACAAAGACGGGTGAATATTCAACAGGCGACCCGTAAACTGTGCAACAAAACCCGGCGTTAATACACGCATAAAGCCCGCCAGCAACACCAGATCGGGCATATACCTGCCAATACACTGCGCAAGTGCCTGATCAAACGTAACCCGGTCGGCAAATCCGGTGTGATCAATCACCTGATAAGGAATCCCAGCCGCCGCCGCATATTGCAGTCCGGAAGCATCGGGCCGGTTACTGATCACCGCGACCACTTCAGCATTCAGACACCCGGTCTGACAGACATCCAATATCGCCTGGAGATTCGAGCCACGACCAGAAATCAGCACTACCAGCCGGAATTGCGGCATCAGACATACACCACATGTGGCTGAGACACCTCAGCAGACATCACCTGGCCCAGACGACACACAGATTCACCCGCAGCAGACAGCAACTCAATCGCTGGTGCGGCCTGCTCCGGTGGCACCGCGACCACCATACCGATACCACAATTAAAGGTGCGCAACATCTCAGGAATGGTAATCCCACCGGCCTGCTGCAACCAGCCAAACAACTGCGGCCAGTGCCAGGCGGCGGTCTCAATCCGGGCCGCATAATGATCCGGCAACATACGCGGCACATTATCCGTCAGACCACCGCCAGTGATATGCGCCAGGCCATGCACCTCGACCTGCGCCAGCAAGGCCAGTAACGACTTGACATAAATCCGCGTGGGCGTCAGCAGCGCCTCACCCAGTGGTTGATCACCGACAACCTGTTGCAGATCAGCCTGACTGACCGCCAGCACCTGGCGAATCAGCGAATAGCCATTCGCGTGCGGACCTGACGACGCCAGACCCAACAAGACATCCCCGGACTGAATACGAGACGGCTGCACAATGTCAGCCTGCTCAACAATGCCCACGGCAAACCCGGCCAGATCATACTCTTCCGCCTGATACATTCCCGGCATTTCTGCCGTTTCGCCTCCAATCAACGCACAACCAGCCTGCACACAACCGGTCGCAATACCCTGGATCACAGCTGCTGCCACCGGCACACTCAACTTGCCGGTGGCGTAATAATCCAGAAAAAACAACGGCTCGGCACCAGATACCACAATATCATTGACACACATCGCGACCAGATCAATACCAATCGTCGCATGCTGCTGACATTGCAGCGCCAGCTTCAACTTAGTACCGACACCATCCGTGCCGGAAACCAGCACCGGTTGCTGATAACCGGCCGGCAACGCAAACAACCCACCAAAGCCACCTAACCCGCCACAAACACCGGGCCGCCTGGTCTGCTGCACCCAGGGCCTGATCCGGTCCACCAACGCATGCCCGGCATCAATATCCACACCAGCACCGGCATAACTCAATGCTGCATTCGTCTGATCAGTCATAACCCACCTTTTACACCGTTATCCAGTTGGTGCCAGTAATGGCGCCAGTTCAGCCCACACATTCTGCAAGATACGCGGTTGCGCCGCTGCATTCGGATGAATACCATCCGGCAACATCAGCTCACGCGACTCAGCAACCCCCGACAACAACAACGGCACCAGGGAGACCGACTCCTGCTGCGCCAGATCAGCATACACCTGGTGGAACTTCGCCCGATATACCGGGCCATAATTGACCGGCAGCCGCACCCCGAGCAACAACACCTGGGCACCCGCCTGTTGTGCGGCACGAATCATCTGCCGCAGATTAGTTGTGGTCTGCGTCAGATCAAAGCCACGTAAGCCATCATTCGCCCCCAGCTCCAGCACCACTAGCCGAGGCTGATAACGCTGTATCGCCTGCGGGAAACGATACCAACCACCCTGAGTGGTCTCACCAGACAAACTCAGATTCAGCACCCGATACCCGGGTGCGGTCGTCTGCAACCGCTGTTGTAACAGAGCCACCCAACCAGCCTCACGCGGCATACCATATGCTGCACTCAGGCTATCACCAAATACCAGAATATTCTGATTCATCGCATAACCCACACTCCAGCACAAACCAACCCAACCGATGCAAAATCTGACCAACCAACCCATACTTTCCGCCTCTCAGGTTACCAAAACACTCCCGACATCCAGCGGGAATGAACTCACCTTACTCACCGATATAAACCTGACCATCCGCACCGGCGAAGCAGTTGCGATCCTGGGTACCTCCGGTTCCGGCAAATCCACCCTGCTGGGACTGCTCGCCGGGCTGGATACCGTCAGTCGCGGCGAAATCCACATCTTCAACCAGGCACTGAACACACTGGACGAAGATGCGCGCGCCCGACTACGAGCCGGCCAGGTCGGCTTCGTATTCCAATCATTCCAACTGATGCCAAACCTGAACGCGCTGGATAACGTACGCCTGCCATTACAACTGAGCAATGCCCCAAACCAGTTACAACAGGCCAGAACATTATTGCAATCCGTCGGCCTGGCACAACGCGAACATCACCTGCCAACCCAACTATCCGGCGGCGAACAACAACGTGTTGCCCTGGCACGAGCATTTGCCGGTCCACCCAGACTCCTGTTTGCCGACGAACCCACCGGTAACCTGGATAACAACACCAGCCGCCAGATTGAAGACCTGCTGTTCAGCCTGCGGGATCAGCACCAGACGACACTCATCCTGGTCACGCATGACGAACGCCTGGCACAACGCTGCGACCGCACCTTACGGCTACACAACGGGCAACTGATATGACCACCAGACAACCCGGGCTGAGACTCCTGTTCTGGGCACTGATGATCGCTGTCACCGCCCACAGCACAGTTACTTTTTTTACTGACCGGATTGAACAGGCATTGTACCGCGAAGGCGCCGCAGCCCTGGCAGCCGATCTGGTCATCCGACAAAATCAGCCTGTTCCGGCAGCCTGGATCGCGCAAGCGGCCAGACACGGCCTGCAACACAGCCAGCAGATCAACTTTCCATCCGTGATCTTTGCCCAGGGCAAACCACACCTGGTACAAATCAAGGCCGTGGATAGCAATTATCCATTACGCGGAAAACTGCAAACCCAGCACCAACCGGGGGTGAATATACAGCAGCCGCCAAACCCTGGGCAGGCCATTGCCGACCCAGCACTACTGCACGCCCTGGGTACCACACCACAGCAAGCGATCAAAATACCGCTCGGTGCCCGATCACTGAAACTACATGGCGAACTGATCCAGGTGCCAGACGCCAGCCTGAACCTGTTTCAACTGGCACCGCGCTTACTGATACATCGACAAGATGCTGAGGCCAGTGGACTACTCGGTCCCGCCAGCCGCGCCCGCTATCGGCTACTACTGGCTGGCACACCCACAGCGATCAACAAATTCCGCACCTGGCTAGCCCCACAACTGTCACCAACCAGCGAACTACTCACCCTGGACAACAGCAGCCCGGAACTGCAACAGACCATCCAGCGCACGCAACGCTTTCTGAGCTTAGCGGCACTCTGTGCCAGTCTGCTGGCCGGGATCGGTATTCTGCTGGCAACGCGACATTATGTCGATAGCCTACTGGCACAAACTGCAATACTGCGCACCCTGGGAATGACCAGACGTCAGGTGTTTGTATATCACAGCAAGCCATTGATCCGGATTAGCCTGAGCGGTACCGGCCTCGGCCTGATACTCGGGTACCTGCTACAAGCCGGACTGACCCTCTGGCTGGCCGACTGGTTTGACCAGACCTTGCCAGCAGCAGGCTGGCAGCCTATACCACAAGCCATGATTCAGGCAACACTCCTGCTAAGTGGCTTTGCCCTGCCCACCCTGTGGTCAGTACAGCATATGACACCACACCAGATATTACGCCAGGACCAGCAACCCGCCAACCTGACACAACACACCGCCTGGGCCAGTGCTGCCCTGGTATTCTGCGGGCTACTATACTGGCAGGCAAATGACCTGATACTCACACTGAGCATCATCGCCAGCCTGGGATTGATGACACTCATCCTGCTGGGGGGAGCCTGGTGCATCCTGAGCATACCCAGCAGATCAAACCGTCTGTTAGCAGGGCGCGCCGCATTACAACGCAACCCGGGACTCACCCGGATACAGATCGTTGCCTATGGCATCGCCCTGACCCTGTTACTGCTACTGACGCTGATCCGGGGAGATATCCTCCGCACCTGGCAGGACAGCATTCCGGCAGATGCTCCGAACCATTTTCTGATCAATATTCAGCCAGACCAGGCCAACCCGATCCGGAAACAACTGGCCACCCACCAGATCACCGACACCGGCCTCTATCCGACCACTCGCGCCCGCCTGAGCGCCATCAATGACCAGCCCGTCGAACCCACCAGCTACCAGACCCCACGCGCCCGACAACTGGCCAGCCGCGAATACAACCTGGGCTTCAGCGACCAACTGCAACCCGACAACCAACTGATCAGCGGCACCTGGTGGCAACCTGGCACCCCAGCCCTGTCGATCGAACAGGAGCTGGCAAACACACTACAACTGCAAGTCGGCGACCAGCTGACTTTCGACATTGCCGGACAAATGCTCCATGCCCGTATCGCTAATATCCGCCGTGTTACCTGGGGCTCATTCAACATCAACTTCTTTATACAGGCCAGTGCCACACTACAAACACACATACCCCATGCCATGATTACCAGCCTGCATATTCCGGCAGACAACCCAGGCTTTCTGAGACAACTGGCTGCTCAGTTCCCGACAGTTTCGGCCATCAACATCCAACCACTCCTGGATAAAGTCAGCGATATTATCTACCGGGGCAGCCTGGCAATTGAGGGTATCTTCCTGTTCACCCTGGCCGCAGCCGGGATGATCAGCCTGGCAGCCCTGCGCATCAGCCGGGCACAGCGACAACGCGACATCGCCTTGTTACGCACCCTGGGGGCAACCCGGCAGCAATTACGCCGATATATCCTCAGCGAATTTGCACTGCTTGGCGGCCTGTCTGGTCTGCTCGCAGCAGCACTGGCCAACAGCCTGGGCAACCTGCTGGGATACCAGTTTTTTGCCCTGACCATCGGCTTCAAACCAGAAATATGGCTCCTGGGCGGGGCGACTGGACTAGTTAGCGTCAGCTTACTCGGCTGGCAGGCCAGCCGCCCGATATTACGCCAACCACCGTTGACCCACCTGTCTGCTTCGTAACCAGTCACCACCAGGGCACCCGATACAACAACAAAAAAGCCTGATGGCAATGCCATCAGGCTTTTTTGTTGATTCCCGGAAATTACCTACCATTTGCAACAGAAAAGATACAGAGCTCCGGATAGTGACAGAACAGGCAATACCTCACCACTTGACTGAGGTTTTGTGGGCAAAGTAGGAATACCTCACCCACAAACCTAACAGATTATTGCAATTCGCTGCAGCGAGTACGACACCCGGGAAAATGGGCGAAACAATAGAGTTTACGCAGAGTAAATGAGCATTTTTAACGCCGCATCGTGGCACATCAAAAAAATTTCAATACCCTGTTAAGCTTGACGCTTAACCACTGACAAAAATGTTTGCAGGCCTTAAAATCAATCTGGCGGCTTTAACAAACTGAGAAGATCAAGTCCATGATATGTCATTGACCAACCGGTCCGGTTGGTAAAAGTTCCGGTTCTGGATTTGGATTTGCAGGTACCCACGGGCGACGACAAAGCCAAGGCGGATCGTCCTGAAGAGGAGTGCAGGTGTGTTTATAATCAGGATTATCCCAGGCAAATTTACCTATAAGCCGTTTATCATCCTCTCCTGGATTCGCATCATTATAATGATATATGTTAACAGGGAGCAAATCCCTGTTTTGAATCCAAATCCGATCTGCGATTTCAGCCTGATATATATCGGACCTTAAAGTTATTAAGTCTGATATAGGTAGCATCTCCAGCCCAGAAAAATTATTTTCCATCTCTCGTACAATTTCCCATGCAACATCTAGTGGTTGTGAAAAATCACCTTCCTGAGCCAGGTTTACGTTAGTCAATGTTATTAAGTCTTGGTCCCATGGTTTAATATAGCAAGTATGTAACATACCGCGGTACTCTTCGCGCGGCGGATTATTACCAAGATAAGAGAATCTCTGATTAATTGCTTGGATTGCTTCAGTATTTAAATTTTCTCTGAAGTTATGCCCACAAGTATTGAATAAAAAATGATGGCTTTCTGCAGGAGCATCCAGCCGGACTCTCTCTAACATTCTCCTTAAAAGCGGGGAGTTCAGAGTACCGGCCTGCACATCCTCAATATTTTTTATACATAACACTGAGGAAGATGGATCCTGACAAAGCTCGTATATACTGAGTCTGCCTACATCATAACCTTGGATATCAAATACAGATGGATCAACATTATATTCTGTATATGGTTCTGGTGCTAATTGATTAAGCATTTCATCGGGGACGGCAGCCAGAGGCCTATTAGTCCAAGAAGATATTAAATTACGAAAATCATGAGCATACTGAATAGTATCATACTGCATCCGAGATGCTGTATCCCTATTTCCTTGGGCTAACCCATTTGCCATAATCGCATTTGATCTCATAAAACTTACAATGCTAGCAGCAAGCAATGTATCTTTAAGGCTATAATTATATCCTTCTGGAGTATTTCTATCGCGAATCTCAGCTAATATATCGCCTACCATACTCCTTGAATATTCTGCATAATCTGAAAAGAAGAGAATATCCTCCATAGTCTTAAGAAACTTAAAATCAAGTTTCCATTGTCTCTCCAATAAATCAGTTACATCACCAGCATACTGCCCCGCTTGTCTATCCAAATAGTTCTGCTCCGCGCCTTCGCCCTTATAGTAGCTACCTTGTTCAATAAATCTCTGCCAATTATCTCCCATGACATATTCACTTAAGAAGTAAAAAACCTCTATTACATCAGGCGGACCGAACTCATAAAAATCTTGAGATTTTTGCGTATCCGAGGCTCTCAAATTATTCATATCTATAATATCAGGCACCCTGATACCCCTTGTCCATCCAATATAATCACTACCTATATTGTTGTCTTCTGGGAGTTCATGTCGTGCCATATAATCTGTTCTCAATTGTCTCCTTGC
>JAHDCB010000063.1 GCA_020630035.1 Gammaproteobacteria bacterium | reverse complement strand
ACCCGCTTGCTCTCAAACCCCGATTTCATGCCTGAATCAGGCATCATCAGGAGAGTATTGACGATGCTATGCCCCTAATGGCTGAATTGACACCCGCAACGGGCTATAGCCAGAGTGAAACCACGGATTCAGGATGAATATGACCGATAAGCTTGTTATTATTGCAGATAGCATGGATATTGAACTCGACATTACTCAACTCCATCAACCCCTGAACACCCTTGATGAATGGGATTCTATTAGTATTTTAGGTCTGATGGCTAAGGCTGATGAAGAACTCGGCGTTAGTCTAAGCCCGGATGACATAGATGCTGCACAGACCATTCAGGATCTGATTAATTTATTGGATAATCACGATGACTGACTCTATCAAAGCTCAAGTCTACAACATTGTTGCCAATACGCTCGGAGTTCCTGCCACGCAGGTCACAACAAAGCTGGCAATCGGGGATATTCCGGAATGGGACTCCATCGCCAACGTACGTTTACTGCAAGCTATTGAAAGTGCCTTTGATATTGAGATAGATGCATTGGATGCACTGGATGCTGAGGATGTTTTCGATTTTGTTAAGTTAGTTAAAAACTACACGCGCTAAGCTCTACAGATGAAACACACAGCCATGCACAATATCGCCAACCGGGTTATTCAGGGGCTGCAGCAACGCGGTAGTCTTAGCGCTTTACAATCTCCATCAGAAACACTTTCTGGGCATCAGATCACCAGCACGATTACAACCTTGGGGAAACGACTGGATGCCTGTGGCCTGGTACCAGGCGATAGAGTGTTATTGATTAATGACGGCGACATTTATTTTCCGATATTTTATCTAGTGCTGGCTCTTAAAAAAATTGTTGTGGTACCGTGTACAACAGATAAAGAAAATCGTTTTGGGTTCCGCTATCTCATAGATCGCACCCAACCTAAATATGCTATTGCCGCAACATCCATTGCAGATGAATTGGGCAATGACGAATCAGTACACGATATTTTGCCAGATTGTCCATTGCAATTTATCAGGCTATCCGTTGAACATCAGGATATGTCTGCTCAACTGGCAGCTCTGGATGTTGCTGCTTTGATGTTTACCAGCGGAACTACCGGCGTGCCCAAAGGTGTTTTGGTAACACATCAGAATCTGCTAACCACGCTCGAAAAGAATATCGCTTTCCAAGCCTTATCTTCGGCAACAATAGAACTGAATGCCTTACCCTTAACACATAGCTTTGGCCTCGGTCAGTTGAACGCCACCTTAGCTGCAGGAGGAATGGGGATATTGCTGCCCGGGTTAGCAAACCTAGGACGAGTGTTGAAAACTGCCCGTCAAGCACACGTCACAAACTTCCCTACGACACCCGCCGGCTTGGGTATTCTGACAGATCGTTACGCCAAACAGTTTCAGCAGAGCTTTGATCACCTGCAAGTGATTATGGTGAATTCAGCACCACTCCCCCCACGTTTGGCTGAGAAAATCATGACATTGTTACCAAAAACTCGTCTATTAGTTTACTATGGTTTAACCGAAGCCTCTCGTTCAACCTTTGCAGAGCTTTCTGGCGCAGATCGCGATTATTTATCCAGTGTCGGCAAACCTCTCGGTAACACCGTGGTTGCTATTGCCGAGGATAGTAAAGAAATTCTGATTCGTGGCGATAATGTGTCACCCGGCTATTTCCAGGACTGCACGACACCGCTTTTATTACATGCCGAAAATACTCTAAAGACCGGCGACAAAGGCGAAATTTTTGCTGGTGGTCGCTTGGTAGTTTCAGGCCGTCTGACCGATGAATTGAATGTTGGCGGTTATAAGATAGATCCTCTGGAGGTTGAACGCCTCACTGTCGCCATAGCAGGCATTCAACAAGCTTGTCTGACCGTAGTTACCTCAGAGCACCACGGAATTTCCGAACTGGTGTTACTGATGAGTGCACCTGCAGAAGTTGCTGAGCAGACCGTACGTCAGCAATTATCCACAGCAATTGAGCAGTACAAAATGCCACACCATATTCTTCAGGTAGCCGCTATTCCTTCCGGCTTAAATGGCAAGATTAATCGGATGCAGAGCCAGCAAATGGCCAGAGATCTATTGACATGAAGAAACTGCATAACCTTGGCCAGATTGGGCGCTTGTTTGGTTGCGGCGAAACCTTGGTCGGGCCCAATGCCTTAGCCGGATTGCGCCGCTTAGGGGGTAACCGCATCAGCGTGGTGATATCACCCTCAGTTCTGACAGCACAAAGCCCTTATCTAGAAAAATGTCTGACACGTGTCAACGCAGATATCATCGCTGCACCGCGTGGCGAACCTTTATTATCTAATGCCTGTGAGATTGCAAACCAATTGAAGGTCTTTTCACCGGATAGCCTCGTCGCGATCGGCGGCGGCAGTGTCATAGATCTGGCCAAACTGGCTTGGGTAATCTTGGAAAAGCCAGAGATCACTTTTTCTGCACAACGTCAGGTGTATCCTGTATCCCATTTACGCACTAAATGCAATGCTTTTATTGCTGTGCCCACAACCTATGGCTCTGGTTCCGATAATAGTTCAGCAGCAGTATTTCAAAAGCAGGAACAAGGCAAAAAACACTTTTTGGTTGGTTCAGAATTGTTACCAGACATCACTATTCTGGACCCGCAAATGGCTCTCGGCCTGCCAGAACAGACGGCAGTTTTTGGCGTACTTGATGCCTTAACCCATGCTATTGAGGGCTACGTCTCGAAAGGTAGCAATAGTGCTACCAGACAGCTCAGCGGTACGGTCGTACGTACCATTAGGCACTATTTAAGTACGCAACCTATCACACATTTACTGACGGATGCCAATGCCGTAACGGAGTTAATGCTCAGCGCCAGCTTTGCTGGTATCGTGCAGAATATCGCCACACCCGGGCTGGCTCACAGTCTGAGCCATTATTGCGCAATGTTCGGTGTACATCATGGCCAAGGTTGCGGCTATTTCCTACCTCTGTCTATACGTTACAACGCTGATGATGCAAGCAGCGTTCTTGAACGTTATCAAACACTGGCTCAGATTAGCGGATTTACCGACTATACAGCGATGCTCACCTGGATAGAAAAACTACACAAGGATTACCGTCTGTCACAAGGTATACCCGATATCCAGCAGCTAAAAAGCACTATAAATCCGGAGTTATTCTATGCCGACCCCACCGTCGGCATGAACCCTGTGCCGATCACCCTAGATAAAGTTTTTGCTATGCTGGAGCAGCATAACAGTGTCTGATTTTACTCATTACGATACCTTAATGGCCGCAGATGTGTATCCGGCAGATCGTATACAGGCAGATGCCCTCTTCCACGCCGCTATGCGAGAGAGCCTAGCCTATCATACAATGCACTGTCCAGCCTTTGCTCAGTATTGCCGCAATCACAGCTTCTCTTCCGAGGCAGTGCCAACCACATGGGCAGACTATCCTTATATACCGGTACAAGCCTTCAAAACCTTTGGTCGCGACTTACTGATTAGCCGAGCTGAAGGCGAAAAATCGTTTTTTATGCGTTCATCCGCTACCAGCGGTCAACCTTCTTCTATCAGCGTGTCACGCAGTACGGCGAAGCGCCAGACTGTCAGCATGGCACGCGTGATGGCCACCTACCTAGGCTCTAAGAAACGACCCTTCATTATCTTTGATGTCAACCCGAAAGCGGAAAATGGCGATCTGGGCGCACGCTATGGTGCGACTGTCGGCTATATGCGCTTTGCTAGCCAAAGCCACTTTGTCTTGGAAGCCACATCACAAGGTATTCAGCTGAATGCCAAACGTTTGTCTGCCGCCTTAAAACTCATAAGCACCTCAGATGAACCACCGGTTATTTTTGGCTTCACTTATGTGCTGTTTGATGTACTGAAGTCAATAGTTGCCGATGGGCCACTGGTACATTTGAATGCTGGCACTATCCTGCATATCGGTGGCTGGAAAAAATTAGAGGCACAAAAAGTATCCAAAACACAATTCAATCTCCTAGTTGCCGAAGGGTTTGGCCTGCAAACCAGCGATGTGATTGATGTGTACGGCTTTACGGAACAAATGGGTGTAAACTACCCTTCAATAGATTCAGACGACAAGATTACGCCTGGTTTTTCCCGTGTGTTGGTACGCGACCCGGAAACGTTACACATATTGCCCGACGGACGCGAAGGATTACTGCAATTTATTTCCCCCTTACCACTGTCCTATCCGGGCATTTCTGTATTGACTGACGATATGGGCGTGATCACGCAATCCTTTGGTACATTGCGATCACGCTGGGGCACAACTTTTCAAATCACTGGGCGGGCAAAACATGCTGAAGTGCGCGGTTGCGGCGATATCATGTCCGCCTATCTGACACGCAAACCGACCGAAGGCATTCAAACCAAAATTACTCTGCCCAAACCACGCCTACTGTTTCTGGAACAAAACTACATATCCCAGCAGGCACTGGAAGCCACCATAGACTTTGATGACCTACCCGTCATAGAGGATCTGCCAACCATCGCAAGGCAATTGCACAGCAACCTGCAAAAATTGCAACGCTATACCGTGGATGACCTCATCAGCTTCTTCGCCGAAGCTGCCAAGAGCTGGCTGGACGCCGATAGCCCGATGCGACACCTGCAGCAGCATGGGTTGTCTTTTCTGGTCCACTGGCTCAATGCAGATAACCTGCGTGCGATCACCAATAAAAGCCTGAAAGGCACACGTATGGTGCTGGACCGTTTTGTCCCGGACCCGGAATTTCCGGGGCGCCTGTTACGTGCCTCACATCGCGGCATCGTTGGGCACTGGTTGGCCGGTAATGTGCCCCTGTTAGGGATGCTGGGCCTAGTACAAGCCATTCTGACCAAAAACGCCAATATCATCCGGGTACCTGCCGCGAATTCAGCAGTCATGCCAATCATTCTGGATGTCATCTCACAAACTAAGGTAAGCCTGATAGATGGCACTATCATTGATGGTGCCGATATTGCTAACAGCACGGCCATCCTGTACTACGATAAACAAGATACCACTTGCGCCCACGCCGTATCCCAACTCTGTGATGCCCGCATTGCTTGGGGCGGTGCCGAAGCGGTAGCCGCTGTGGCTGCCTTACCCGCGAAAATTGACTGTCAAACCATTATCTACGGGCCCAAACTATCTTACATGGCAATTGGCCGGGAAATGCTGCACACCGAAAGCAACACCGAAAAATTATTCCGACGTATTGCCACCGACTGCTCGGTATTCGACCAATATGCCTGTGCTTCACCGCATACTCTCTTCGTAGAAACCAATGCCTACTTCAGCCCGGAAGCCTTCTGTGAACGCCTCGCACACCATATGGAGCAAATTGCCAATCGCATTCCCAAAGACACAGTAAGCGCAGGTACCGCTACAAAGATACTAGCCAAACGCACAGAATACCAATTTCGCGGTACAGTCTGGCAATCTGAGGGAACAATCTGGAGTATTGTGTACGACCCAGCACAAAAACAATTAGCTGAGCCAACCTATTCGCGCTTTATAACCGTGATATTTGTTGATGATATCTTGGAAGCGGCGCAATTGGCGCATGCTGATATCCAAACCATTGCACTCGCCATGTCGTATGAGAAAAAAATACAATTCGCTGAAATCGCATTGGCCAAAGGCGCTATCCGTTTTCCTGAGATCGGTCGCATGACCCACTTTGAGGCACCCTGGGATGGACTGTTCATGATGGACAGACTGGTTCGCTTCGTCACTCTTGGCGGGCCCATGGTATGAAGCAGTCCACCCGATTTGCCCTGATTGGCGGTGGTGGTCTGGGCCTTGAAATCGCTGGTTATATTCATGACACACTACAGGATCACCTGGAAAGTCTCAGCCTGTGGGATGATAGCCTCCCGGCAACATCACCAGCACTACCAATGCTCACCTATCGTGGCAAAATCAACGATATCAAAGTATCCGCAGACGAGACGGCACTAATCTGTATTGGCGATACCGAAACACGAACACATATGGCCCGGCAATTAGAGAGCAAACACATCACGCTGGGCCGCTTCATTCATCCATCCGCCATCATTTCCTCCCAAGCGACCTTGGCTGATGGTTGTATTATCCTGCCTTTTTCCTGTATTTCCTACGGTGCCACCCTCGGCCCCAACACGCTGATCAACTCTCATGTTGGTATCGGCCATCACGCTACCGTGCAGGCGCACAGCGTAATCTCGCCGCACAGCCTGATCGCCGGACATGCCACAATCGGTGAAGGTGTATTCATCGGATCCGGAGCTGTGATAACTCCAGGCAAAACTATCGGCAACCACACAAAAATCACTGCCGGTAGCGTAGTCTATCGCAACGCACCAGAAAACAGCTTTCTGTCCGGTAACCCGGCAAAAAACCTACGTCGAGGCTCATAGTGCAACCAACACACCAATACCTGATCTGCGGAGCAACCTCAGAGCTCGCCATAGCACTCGTCAAACTGCTTGACCCATCCATACAATGTACTCTGGTAGCACGCGATACCGACAAGCTACAGCATATCGCACAGACCCTGGACAATATTGCCACCACACGCACTTGTGACTTGGCAAACGACACTGCCGTCAAAACACTCATCAAACATCTGAAATCCAGCAAAATCAAATTCGATGGAGTATTCTGTGCCGCCGGCGCTCATACCATGCTGCCGCTGCGGCTCTACTCCAAAAACAAATTCAGCGACATCATGGACAGCAATTTTTACACTGCGGCCAACCTGCTGACCAATCTGTCCGGCATCCTCAACCCACAGGCCAGCCTAGTTGTGACCAGCAGTGCTGTTACCCGGCGCGGTGCCAACTTGGTCGCCGGTTACGTAGCCGCTAAGGCCGCCATTGAAGGACTCGTGCGAACAGCCGCACTGGAGTTTGCACCGAAAAAGATCCGCGTCAATGCCATCGCACCAGGCGTATTCCACAGTAACATGTCAGCCACATTTCTCAACACACTCAACGCGGACCAGCAGCAAGCATTGCAAACCAGCCACCCTCTGGGTATCGGCACAGCAACTGACGTCGCTGCCTGCGTGAAATTCCTGCTTAGCACCGATGCACAATGGATCACCGGGCAAACCCTCATCGTCGACGGAGGCTATACCATCAATGCATAGCACCCGAATCACAGCATTATCGTACAGCATCCCTTCCACAAGCCTGACCCACCAGCAGCTACAAGATAGATTTGGTGCCGAAAAAATGGACCGTATTGCCGAAAGTACCGGCATTCGCAACCGTCGAGTATGTGCTATCAGGCAAATCGGTTCCGACCTCGCCTACGCCAGTGCTGAAAAAATCCTGAATTCTGGCGATATCGCCCGTGACAGCATTGACCTGCTGATTGTCGCTACGCAGATGCCGGACTACCTGCTACCCACCACAGCCTGTATCCTGCAGCACAAGCTCGGACTCCAACCCACCTGTGCCGCTTTTGACATCAACTTGGGCTGCTCTCAACTGGTCTACGCACACAGCGTGGCACACGCCATGCTGGTGGCCGGAATCGCCACACGCGCCTTGGTCATCACCTTCGATACCCCATCCAAGATCATTGACCCCAACGACATGACCGTGGTGCCCCTGTTTGGCGATGGCGCCACCGCCGCTATTCTGGACACAGATCATAGCGGCAACGGTTATCAGGACTTTATCCTAGGCACTGACGGCTCCGAGCACGAAGCCTTAATCTGGCGTCAAAGTGGCTTGCAACGTACAGAATCGGAAAAATCAGTGGCACCAAAACCCATGACTATGGAAGGACAGAAAATTTTCCTGTTCACCTTACAAACCGTACCCAAATACATCCGCGAACTACTACGGCGCAACCACATAGAACAAACCAGCATCGCATTCTTTGCCCTGCATCAGGCAAGTGGCCTGATTGTATCCAGCCTAGCAAAAAAACTTAAACTCGAAACAACACAATACAACCGCATCTACCAACAGTACGGCAACTCAGGTGGTTCAACTGTTGGGATATCTTTGTGGCATGCCCTCGCCGAAAACAAACTGGTCTCAGGTGATCAAATCATCCTGTCAGCCTTCGGCGTTGGTCTTTCCTGGGGGAATGCACTCTACCAAATCGGTGATGAGCTACCCTACCTATATTAATGTTCACCGAACTATATCAACGTACAGACCTGCGCATCGCGCTAAGACTGGTACCACCAGACCAACAAGACTACAACGTAAAAAAACTCTATCAGGAGCGTGGCTTACCTGAGCAAGCACAAAACACCTGCTTATGGCCACTGATGCAACGCCCATGCCGGACACCAAATCAGTTTCATGCACGTGCCTTAGCATTTGACTTATTAAACGCTCAACATGGCAACCAATGCAGCACGGAAATAGTCAGCCTTGCTCATACCAAAGGAGCTGTTGCGGCTGCAGGCAGCACTGATAAATCACATCATGCTATCGGCGTCGATATTGAACATCAGTCACGACAAATACCAGACACACTCAGAAAATATTACCTTACATCAGAAGATCTACACACCGAGCTGGATACACTACAGCTATGGTGCCTGAAAGAAGCCGCCTTCAAATGTCTTGATAACTTCAGCCAAACCCTCAACCTGAAACATATCTGCATAAAACGACGAAATTCATCAGGTTTTCTGCTTCAAGCAGCCGGAAAAAACTGTGCCGGCACCCTATGGCTATCTAAAACTGGCCACCATATTGCGGCAGCATGGCATTAAGTCCCTCAATTTAAGAACACTGGCGTATGCTCAACACCCTCTTCACCCCCTGGCCCAGCTACACCAAAGAAGAAGCCGAA
>JAHDCB010000062.1 GCA_020630035.1 Gammaproteobacteria bacterium | reverse complement strand
CAGCCGAGCCCCCATGGACGGGTATTCTGGCGACCCTCGGAGAAGCCCCTGACGGGTAACGCCGAAACGAATTTTATGTGCCCCAGCTATTACGCCACATCAATTTGAATCACACCCGATTGGTGGAGTCAGTGTGGGGTAGTAGAGTGCAGGTGTGTATCCGGTTGCGTTGCGGTGGAGTCAGCAGGTGTGTTTCAGGGTGTGGTCTGATCTGGTACTGGTGTCATGACTGAAGTGTCGAGCGTCTTTCAGTGGTTTTCGCGGCGAAAGTCACCTTCTATGTATGGTGGGTGTTGTGTGGTGGCTGGGCTGCGTACCACCGGCCGTAAGATACCGCGTTGTTGCAGTATCCAGGTGATTGCCTGACGGCGGATGGGTGTGATCAGTAATATAAAGCCGATCGCATCGGTGATGAAGCCTGGGAGGAGTAGGGCGAAGCCAACCAGTAACAGAGTGGCACCTTCCATCAGTTCCAGGGCGGGCACTGTGCCTTGTTGCATGTGTTGCCGGGCACGTAATGCGACGGAGAATCCTTGTGCACGTACCAGCCAGCCGCCGAGTGCGGCTGTCAGTATGGATAGCAATATGGTCCAGCTGGCGCCGATCTGGCTGCCGACTTCGATCAGGACGTACAGTTCCAGCAGTGGTGCGCCGACGAAGATAATGAGAAACAGGCCGATTGGATTCATGGGGATGTTCCGGTTTGTAAGCAGGGTAGGTTGTTTTTGACTGGCTATTGTAATGAGGTCTGCATATTGCCATGCTGTTTTCTCTGGTTCCCGGCGCCATTGTTGTTATGGTCGCCATAGCGGTACCAAGGCATCGTTAGCTTGTTGAGCTGAGGTCAGGAGGAACAACTGACGATGATCCCGCTGGCCCAGGCTGGTGGCAGGTCGGCGAGGGTATCTTCTGCCAGGTGTTCGGCATATGGGTCGGTCAGTACGGTGAGTAGCCGGTTGATCAGGTTGTAGTCGCCTTGTTCTGCCGCGTCGATGGCCTGCTGGGCCAGGTAGTTGCGCAGAATGTATTTCGGGTTGTGCTGCTGCATCCTGGTCTGACGATGGGTGTCTTCGCTGTGCTCGGTTTGCAGGCGCTGCCGGTAGCGGGTCAGCCAGGCAGTGCAGGCCTCGGGTTCGCGACAGAGTCGATGCACAGGTGTGTCTACATCCTGCATCTGGGCTGATGTCAGGTAGGATAGCTGCCGAAAAAAGGCGGTGTAGTCTGCCTGCTGGGTATGCAGCAGGGTCAGCAGGTCGGCAACCAGTGTTGTATCGTCGGCTTGTTGTGTGCTGAGCCCCAGTTTGTGTTGCATGCCTGTGGCATAGCGGTGTTGCAGACGAGGCTGGTAGGTTTGCAGTGCGGCCTGTGCTTGTTCTGTTGCGGTGTTTGGTTCTGGGTGCAGTAGTGGTAACAAGGCTTGCGCCAGGCAGTACAGGTTCCACAGGCCGATGTCGGGTTGGGCGTTGAAGGCGTAACGTCCGGTCTGGTCGGTGTGGTTGCAGATGTGGTTCGGGTCATACTGGTCCAGGAAACCGTATGGCCCATAGTCTAGGGTCAGGCCTAGTATCGACATGTTGTCGGTATTCAGCACGCCATGCGCAAAGCCGACTAGTTGCCAGGCCGCGATCAGATCGGCGGTGCGCTGGATAGTGTGCTGCAGTAGTGCCAGGTAGGGTTGTGGCTGGGTGGTCAGGGTGGGGTGGTGGTGTTGGATGACGTGGTCTGCCAGGGTTTGCAGGTGTTGTGGTTGTTGCTGGTAGTAGAAGATCTCAAAACTACCGAAGCGAATGAAGCTGGGTGCCAGACGTAGCACGGTAGCGGCAGTTTCAGATTGTTCGCGCTGTACTGACTGTGGGCTGCCGACCAGACTGAGGGCGCGAGTGGTTGGGATGCCCAGTCCGGCCATCGCTTCTGAGGCGAGGTATTCGCGGATGCTGGAGCGTAGCACGGCCCGGCCGTCGGCATGGCGCGAGTAGGGTGTCATGCCGGCGCCCTTCAGGTGCCAGGCCCAGTGTTGTCCGGCTGCCCGGGTTTCGCCCAGCAGGATCGCCCGGCCATCGCCCAGTTGTGGAACATAGTGGCCGAACTGGTGTCCGGCATAGCGCATTGCTAGGGGTTGCATACCAGGCAAGGTCTGGTTGCCAGCGAGTATTTGCAGTGTGTCTGGCTGGTCAAATGTGTCCGGGTGGAGTTCGAGCAGGTCGGCGGCTGCCGGGCTGTAGCTGATCAGGTAGGGGTCTGGTAGCGGGGTTGGTGGTACCTGGGTGTAGAAGTCGCCTGTCAGTTGGGCATAGCGGTTGTCGAAGGCCAGGGTGTGCAGGCTATGGTGCATGTCAGTTCAGTAGGGTCAGGCGTTGCAAGGTCCAGTACAGGCCGATCAGGCCGATCAGGATGGATCCGGGTATGACTATCCAGTGTCGGTAATGTTGCGGTTGTTGGCGTAGCCAGCCGGTGAGGACCAAGGCGGCCGCGAGTACGCTGAGTTGTCCCAGTTCGACGCCGAGGTTGAAGCCGAGCAGGGCGGTCAGATAGGCGTCTGCCGGCATGCCGAAGGCTTGCAGCATGTCGGCAAAGCCGAGACCGTGTAGCAGGCCGAAGCCGAATACGATCAGCAGTCGTCGAGGCGGCGGGACGGTGGTGCCCGGTCGCAGGTTTTCCAGAGCGACGTAGATGATGGAGGCAGCGATCAGGGGTTCGACCCAGCGGCTGGGTAGTTGTACCCAGCCGAGTATGCCCAGGCCGAGGGTCAGGCTGTGTGCCAGGGTGAACAGGCTGATCTGCCAGATCAGCGGGCGCCAGCGAGTACCATACAGGTACAGGCCGAGGATAAACAGGATATGATCAGCACCTAGTGGGATGATATGTCGATAACCAATCAGGCTATAATCCATCAGCCGTGACCAGGTGGATGCCGGGGAGGTGATGGCCTGTAGGTTGAAAGGCGTGCTTGGTCTATCGGTACGCAGCCATTGCCAGTCGGACCAGTGCCACCGATTTGCCGCCGGGTTGATCTGGCGCAGGCGGACGGCATTGTCGCCGAACCGGGCCGGATAGTACCATTGCAGGGCTTGGCTGGCAGCAGGCAGTTGTCCGCTGAGTTTGAGCAGGCTGATGCGTGGAACTTGTGTGTAGCCGGGCGGCGGAATGTCCAGGCTGTCCAGCCGCAAGGGGATATCCTGTTGGTCGGCGGTCAGTTGAATGGCGCGCATGAATTGTGGCTGGAAGGCTTGGAACTGTTGCCGCAATTTTGCGGCAGGTAGCTGGCGCAGGACATCGTATTCTGCGGCCTGTGGTGCATCTTGTGTATTCTGGTATTGCGCATTGATGCCGGTCAGCAGGGCTTCCAGGCTGGCACGTATTTCCAGGGTGATAGCGCCGTTTACCTGCGTGGTGATTTCAATCTGTGCGGGTCTGACCACGTCTGCCTGGGTTGGCAGACTTAACTGTACGATGCATAACGCCACGATAAGGTGGTAATACCTGTGACTTTTTTTCATTCTGTCTATGGTCTCTGATTCATCTTCTGTCTCCGGTACGTCTTCTGCACGCGCGTTGCTGGGGGTGTTTGCTAATCATCCGGTAGCTGCCAATCTGTTGATGGTGGCTTTATTGTTGCTTGGTGTCTGGGGGCTGAGCAAGCTGAATGTGCAGTTTTTTCCTGATTTTGAGGTGGAGGTCGTCACGGTCAAAACGGTTTGGCCGGGTGCCAGTGCGGAGGATGTGGAGGTGGCTGTCACCTTGCCGCTGGAGCAGGCGCTACGCACCACAGCGCAGTTGGATAAGCTGACCTCAACTTCCAGCGAGGGTGTGAGTGTGATCCGTCTGGAGTTTCCGGAAGGCGCTGACATGGGGGCGGCGACCCGCCGGGTGGAGGCATGGGTGAATAGTGTGCGTCAGCTCCCGGCTGAGGCGGAACGTCCGCAAGTGACCCATACGGTGCGGTATGAACAGATCGCCCGTCTGCTGGTATCCGGGCCGGATACCCGGGATGCATTGCGTCCGCTGGTACGGCGGATTGAGCGTGAGTTACTGGATCGGGGTGTTTCCCGGGTCACGATTCAGGGTCTGCCTGAAGAGGAGATTGCGATTCAGGTGCCGCAGGCGGCTTTGCTGAATCTGGAGATGCCACTGCGTATGATCAGTCAACAGGTTGCGGCGGCTTCGCAGGACGTTCCGGCAGGTCGTCTGGGGCAGGATGAGGTGACGCGTACCTTACGTGCGACCAGTCAGGCGCGCGCGCCAGCAGATTTTGCTGACCTGAGATTGTCGCATCAGGGTCAGTTAATCCGGCTTGGCGATCTGGCGACAGTTGAGCAACGTGCTCGACCAGAGCAAGTCGAGCTCAGTTTGCAGGGAAGGCCTGCAGTGGAGTTGGTGTTGCAGCGGGCAGCGGATGCTGATTCGCTGACATCGGCGCGGATTCTGCAGGATTGGCTGGAAGAGACCAGGCCGCAATTGCCGTCGACGGTGCAACTAGTGGTGTACGATGAACGCTGGCAATTGATTGCAGACCGGATTTATCTGCTACTGAAGAATGGTCTGGGTGGCTTGTTGCTGGTGGTTGCTATTTTGTTTCTGTTTCTGAACGGACGGGTGGCCTGGTGGGTGACAGTCGGTATTCCGGTCTCATTTATGGCAACCCTGGCAGTGATGTATCTGGGCGGTGGCAGCATCAATATGATCTCGCTGTTTGCGTTGATCATGGCACTTGGCATTATTGTGGATGATGCGATTGTGGTGGGTGAGGATGCGCTGGCACATTATCAGGCTGGTGAGTCGGCTGCGAATGCGGCAGAAGGTGGCGCCTGGCGCATGTTTGCCCCGGTTATGTCATCTTCCCTGACCACCATCGCGGCATTTATCCCGCTGTTTGCGATTTCCGGTTTTATCGGCAAGTTTTTGGGTGATATTCCGTTTGTGATTGTGTGCGTGATTATTGCTTCGTTAATCGAAAGTTTTCTGATTCTGCCGGGTCACCTGCGGCATAGCTTTACCCGGTTACACACCCAGACCCGTAGTCGTTTCCGGCAGCGTTGGGATCAGGGGTTTGCGTCTTTTCGTGATCAGACGTTTCGCCCGATGATTACCTGGGCGGTGCAGCATCGGTTATCTACCCTGTCGCTGGCGATCGGGTTATTGATTGTGCTGGCCGGGCTGATTCTCGGTGGGCGCATCGGGTTTGCCTTTTTTCCGAATGTGCCGGGTAACATGCTGGTTGCCAGTGCTTCTTTTGTGGCGGGTACGCCACCAGCACAGGTGGCGCGTTTTATGCAGCAAATGGAGCAGACACTGGCGGATACAGATCAGGCATTCGGAGGAGAACTGGTACAGGTGGCGACCGTGGCGCTGAGACAGGGGTATTTTTCTAACGGACGCCAGGCGCAACAGGGTGATCAATTTGGCTCCATCGTGGTGGAGTTGCCACCGAATGATGCCCGATCTGTGACCAATAGCACCTTTTTACGTGACTGGCAGGACCGGATCGTGCAGCCGCCCGGGCTGGAATATCTGACCTTCAGTGTGC
Source organism: Gammaproteobacteria bacterium (assembly GCA_020630035.1). GTDB lineage: Bacteria > Pseudomonadota > Gammaproteobacteria > Chromatiales > Chromatiaceae > JAHDBG01. Next base: position 3,298 of record JAHDCB010000062.1, on the reverse strand, counting down.
GTCAGAGTGGTCATCCGGGTCGGGCACTGGAAATCCGGCTGACTGGTGGTCAGGCGCAGCAACTGAAACAGGCAGCACTTTCACTGGCAGACGCGCTTAAGGCGATTCCGGGTACCAAGGGTATTGAGGATGACATGCCATTCGGCCAGTCGCACTGGGTATATCGCCTGAATCCGTTGGGTGAATCACTCGGTCTGACGACCGAACAGGTGGCACAACAATTACGGGGTGCGCTGGATGGCTATCTGACACAGATTCTGCGGATTGGTGATGAAGAGCTGGAAATACGCGTCAGCTTGCCGGACGCTGAGCGGCGGCGTTTGAACGTCCTGGAAGACCTGTTTCTGTTTCTGCCGCAAGGTGGCACGATACCCTTCCTGTCAGTGGTGGAGCTCACAACACAACCGGGTTTTCAGGCCCTGCGACATGTAGACGGACAACTCGCTGTGACGGTGTATGCGGACATCGACAATCAGGTGGCGAATGCCAATGCCGTGCGTGCTCAGTTACAGAATGCTGTACTGCCAGAACTGGTGACCACCTATGGCATTGACTGGGCGTATACCGGGCGGGCAGCCGACCAGCGTGAGACCGCTAGTGATATGCAGCTGGGTGCCGGGTTTGCTCTGGCGATGATTTATATCGTACTGGCCTGGGTATTCGGATCCTACACCTGGCCGCTGGTGGTGATGGCGATCATTCCGTTCGGGGCTGTCGGCGCCTTGCTTGGTCACTGGCTGATGGATGTGACGCCGACGATTCTGTCGATGTTTGGTTTGTTTGCATTATCTGGCATCGTGGTGAACGACTCGATTATCCTGGTGGTGTTTTACAAACAACTCCGGGCGCAAGGTATGGCACTGCAGGAAGCGGTGATTGAAGCCGGTTGTCGACGCCTGCGGGCGGTATTGCTCACCTCACTGACCACGATTGCTGGCTTGTTACCCCTATTATTCGAGACCTCATTGCAGGCGCAATTTCTGATACCGATGGCAGTGTCGATTTCATTTGGTCTCGCATTTGCAACCTTTTTAGTCTTATTTTTAGTGCCGGCTTTATTGTCTGCCCTGGAGCAGGGACAGGCCGGATACCGTCGTCTGACGGCTGGATAACGTATGCGTCTGATTACCGACTGGTTTAAACGAACCTTTTCCGATCCACAGATTGTGCTGCTGAGCCTGATTTTGCTGCTCAGCTTCGGCGTAATCCTTGGATTAGGTGACATTCTGGCACCTGTGCTGGCCAGCGCAGTCATCGCGTATCTGCTAGAAGATATCGCGGCCTGGCTGGATCAGCGGCGCGTGCCGCGTTGGCTCACTGCCAGTCTTGCCTTCGTTTTGTTTGCGTTATGCCTGACAGTGGTCTTATTCGGCCTGCTGCCGTTATTGTCGCGTCAGGTGACCCAACTGATACAACAATTGCCGAGTATGCTCAGTCTCGGGCAACAGGCACTGATGGCCTTGCCCGAGCGTTATCCCGAGATGATTTCGTCGGCACAGATCCAGGAACTGCTGGAATTGATCCGGCAGGAAGTGGTGAATTTAGGTCAGCAGGTTGTCTCCATCTCGCTGGCATCTGTGTTTGGTGTATTGACCCTGATGATGTATCTGGTACTGATGCCGCTACTGGTATTTTTCTTCATCAAGGACAAACGCAAAATCACCATCTGGTTCAGCCGTTTTATGCCGACAGAACGGCGGCTGGTGACACATGTCTGGACTGAGGTCGATAAGCAGGTTACCAACTATATGTATGGCAAATTCTGCGAAATACTGATTGTCTGGGCAGTCAGTTTTATCGTATTTGTCAGCTTCGGGCTGCAATATGCGATGTTGCTGGCGGTGCTGGTAGGTGTATCAGTATTGATACCGTTTCTGGGAGCGACCCTGGTGACCATTCCGGTATTACTGGTGGCCTGGGTGCAGTGGGGATGGGGGCCAGAGTTCATCTGGTTGGCAACGGCGTATTTCGTCATCCAGGTGCTGGATGGCAATGTGTTGGTACCAGTACTATTCAGCGAGGCAGTGAATCTGCACCCGGTGGCAATTATCGTCGCCATTCTGGTATTCGGTGGGCTACTGGGATTCTGGGGTGTATTTTTTGCAATACCTCTGGCAACCCTGATTCATGCGATATTTAATGCGTGGCCGCAGTCCGCAATCACAGGTGTTCGCCTTTCTTCTGATCACACCGGATCATAACAATGACAGACATAGAAGCTGTAACAGATATCAGCAGTACAGAAATATCACTGGAACAATTACTGACCAAATTATGGGAAGATGTCTTAGAGACCCGGGTGCAACCGGATGACAACTTTTTTGCTCTGGGTGGTAACTCCATCAAGGCGGTCAGAGTGATGAACCGGTTGCAGGAAGCAAGACAGGCGATCTTTCATCCGGCTACTATTTTTGATGCACCGACAGTTCGTGAACTGGCAGACTATTGCAGAAAAAACTATCCGGATGTCTTTGATAGCAAGCGTGCATTATCTGTATCAGAGGAAACACTCAGTGATGAACAGATAGCACAGGGGAGAAAACATCTGCTACACAGAAATACAGCAGCAGATATTCGTGTTGATACCACACAGCCGAACAATCCATCGGCTGTTTTTATTTTGTCACCCCCGCGCTCAGGTTCGACCCTGTTGCGAGTTATCCTCGGTGGTCATCAGGCATTATTCAGCCCACCTGAGTTGTACTTATTATCATTTAACACCCTGCAACAACGCCGGGATCATTTTTCCGGATCTCGCGCGTTTTTTCGTGAAGGGCTGATCCGTGCCCTGATGACACTGAAAGACTGTACTGTGGCGGAAGCAGAAACAATCATGGCGGATCTGGAAGCACAGAATATGTCTGCCCGGGCATGCTTCGGGCTGTTACAGCACTGGGCAGGTGAACGCTGCCTGGTGGATAAAACGCCGGGTTATGCATTAAACCCTGAAGTGTTGCGGCGTACTGAAGCAGAATTTCATCAGGCTAAATTTATTCATCTGGTGCGGCATCCGATGGCAACGATCAACTCTTTTGAATCAATCCGAGCTGACCTGGTGACGGGTGATCAGGCGGACAGCCTGCCACTTACACCACGCCAGAAAGGCGAGCTATGGTGGCACGTCAGTCATCAGAATATTCGGTCGTTTCTGCAAACCATCCCGGCTGATCGGCAATATCAGATAAAATACGAAGAACTGGTCACATCGCCGCAGCAGATCGTGCCTTCACTATGCGATTTTCTGGGCATCACATATTGTGCACAGATGCTGAATCCTTATCAGGAAACACAACAGCGA